>NZ_CAJNBO010000013.1:0-261489 GCF_905221015.1 Paraburkholderia nemoris
TTTTTAAAGATCGAGTCCGCATTCACCACCGAACCGCCGCCCACTTCAACTACCCGGCACCGCTTCGTTCTGCGTCGCTGCATCAGCAGCAGAGAAACGAGATTATGGAGATAGGCCCGCCTGTCGTCAATCCCCCTTGCGCAATTATTTTCAAAAAGTTGAGAACCACCGAAACAGCCCTTGTTCACGACCCAAGAAAAATGCTTAGGTATCCAAGTTAATTCTCGAGCGATAGCAGTGATCGCAGTTTTTTGCAAGCGGGAGGCGCCGAAACGAACGAGCGAGCTCACATCACAAGAAGCGCAACCGAGGAGAGTGGTGTTATGAAGAACTCTTCGGCGCGCGCAGCGCCGCTGGAAGAATGACACCCTTGTCACAAGCACGTGCAGGGGCACGAACCCAGATTCCAGATGCACCACTACCCGTAGCAGGCTACGGTGCCCACTTAGCATGAGCGGTTTGAGCCGCTTTCTTTGCTTATCTTTCTTTGCGGCGGCAAAGAAAGTAAGTGCCGCCCCGCACAGGGGCAACGCTAATAGACCACTAACAAATCAAGCAAAACCACCACCCCAAAACAAACAACCCCTAAAGCTCCCAGCCAGACCAGCCGTAAACAAGTAATCCCGCCACATATTTAGCCACCGACCATGGAAAACCAGACAGAAGCCCAAGCCGAAGCTCAAGCCACGGCCCCAACCCCGTCCCTGACTCTGGAAGCCGTACCGGTAGGCACCCCACTCGACTGGCCGATCGCAGACGCCACCGGCACACTCCTCTTCGCCGCCGGCACCATCCTGGCGACCACGGACGAGCGCCAATTCCTCTTCGCCAACTTCCACCCGCACCGCGGCGACCTGTTGGAAAAGGCCCCACAACCAGAACCCCAGGCCGATCAACCCACCACCGCCAGCCTCACACTAAAAGACATGCACCTGACAATAGGTGCATTAGTCGGCGTGCGTTCCCAACTCGGCAGCGGCGCCCCGATGCATCCATGCCGCATCATCGGCTTCGCGCCCAACCATGCGCTCTTTGTCACGCCGCCGCTGCAAGACGGCCGCATCCTCCCGCTACGCCTCGGTGAAAACATCGAGATCGTCGCCATAGCAAGCCATGCCGTGTTTCGTTTCGTCTGCACGGTCGAGTCCGTGTGCCGCGCCCCATTCGACTACGTGGTGCTATCGAAGCCCGGCGTGATCCGCCGCCTGCGCGAACGCAAGTCGATCCGCGTCCACGCGCACCTCCCGGTGCGCTTCGGCATCGGCGAAACCGGGGATTCATATGACGGTCTGGGCCTCGCCAAAAGCATCAGCGCACTTGGCATGTCGCTGGCCGCTTCGTGGACGCTGGGCGCAGTCGGCGAACGACTGCGCATCGCCTTCAACCTCAAATCGGCGGAGATGCAAACGGAGATCGAAACCACCGCAGTCATCCGCAACGTGCAGAAAGGCAGTGCGCCGGGCGAACCGTCGACCCACGGCCTCGAACTCGATCAGCTCGACGCCGCGCAGCAGATGGCGATGAAAGTCTTCGTATTCGACCGCCAGGACGATGTGCAGTACTGGTCCAACGGTTTGAAATAAGCGCGCGAAAAAGACGTGCTGCGGCACGTCGCGCGTGCCGCGCAGACTCAGGCGATCAGTTCGTCCGGCGTAAACAGCGCCGCGCCCCATGCGTCGGCAAGCGTCTGACAACGGCCCAGCCGTATTGCCGCTCGCTCGAAGTCGACGAATACCACCTCGTCCGCGTGGCGCGGACGCGCCGGCTGATCGCCGCTGCGACCGTCGGTCAGGATCCACAGCCAGCGCTGCTGCGCGGGCTTGAGTCGGGCGCTGAGCTCCAGCACCTGCCCAGCCTGACGCACACCAGACGCTAACGGCGTCCCACCGCCCCCGCCCACCGGCCTTAGCCACCGCTCGTTCCACCAGCGCGGCACAGCAGGACCGAAACGCAGATCCGCGCCAGCCCCGCCAAAACACACCAGCGCCGCCTCGGCGCGAGCGGCGCTTGCGCGATCGAACAGCGCGATCAGCAGACCCTTGGCGAGCGCGAGGCGTTGGCCGCCCAGCATGGAACCGGAGCAATCGAGCACGAAGCAATGCAGCACCCCGCCCCGCGGCGCCTCTCGTGCGAAACGCAGATGCTCGGCCCGCAGCGTGTCCTGACGCTTTGCGACGAGCGTCGGCAGCCATGCAATGCGCCTGCCCGGTGCGCCTTGCAAGTGGCTGCGCGGACCTGCGCCGGCACCTTGCCGCCATCGAAAACCGCTGCGCGAGTCAGCGGCGGCACCCTTCCGATGGCTCAGCGTTTTTTTGCGTTGAGCGGAATGACGCCTTTCACCTGCGCGACGCCCGCAGGCTGCGGTGGCAAGTAACCCCAATCGCCATCGACGGCGGCAGCGCCTGGCGTTGCATCCAGCGAAGATGACGAGGACGCGGCATCCGCGTCGGCAGCCTGCCGCGGCGCATCGCTCTCACGTGCGTCGCCACCTGCGCGCGTCTCGCGATCGTGGCGTCGATGCATCAGCACCGACTCAGCGACCCGTTCGACATGCTCCGTCGTCACCGCATCCGCCTGCTCCAGCGCCGCCAATGCCCGCGCCGCGCGCAGCATCACGAGATCGGCACGCAACCCATCGACCGCCGCGTCGATGCACAGCGCACTGACATGCGCATGCACGGCATCGTCGAAGTGGAGTTGCGGCAGCGCTTCACGCGCCGCGCGAATCCGCTGAACATACGTTTCCTGTTGCTGGGTATATCCCGCGCGAAAACCCTGCGGATCGAGATCGAACGCCAGACGTGCCTTGACGATCTGCTGACGCACCTGCGGCTCAAAACAGTTCTGAAGTCCGACCATCAAACCAAAGCGATCGATCAGCTGCGGCCGCAATTCGCCTTCTTCCGGATTCATCGTGCCGATCAGCACGAAGCTCGCATCGTGACTATGCGAGACGCCATCGCGTTCGACGGTATTCACGCCACTGGCAGCCGCATCGAGTAACGCATCGACAAGCGCGTCGGGCAACAGATTCACTTCATCGACATACAGCACGCCGCGATGCGCCTTCGCGAGCAAGCCTGGCGAAAAACGCACCGAGCCGTCGCGCAGCACGGTTTCGATATCGAGCGTGCCAATCAAGCGGTCTTCACTTGCGCCGAGCGGCAAATTCACCAATTGCCCTTCCGGCAACAATTCGGCGAGCGCGCGCGCCGCGGTCGACTTCGCCGTGCCGCGCGGCCCGCTCACCAACACACCGCCCAGACCCGGATCGATCGCAGCGAGCAGGAGCGCCTGCTGCAATGGCGTCTGGCCGATCAGCGCGGCAAAAGGAAAAGCGGACCGTTGGGTCGCAGCGTTCATGTTTGCATTCCTTCAATCTGCTGCTCGCTCGTGAGCAGATGCTGTTCGACTTGCGCGCGATAGTCGCCGGGTGCCTGCCACAAACCGCGCTGCATCGCTTCGAGCAGACGCTCGCAGATCGAATGCATGGCGTGCGGATTGTGCCGCTGCAAGAACTCGCGTGTGTCGGCGTCGTTCAGATAAGCATCGGTGACGAGCGCATATTGATGATCGGCGATCACCCGCGCGGTTGCATCGTAGCCGTAGAGGTAATCGACCGTCGCTGCGATTTCAGCGGCGCCCTTGTAGCCATGGCGTTTCACGCCATCGAGCCATTTCGGATTGACCACGCGCGAGCGGACCACTCGCGCGATCTCTTCATGCAGCGTGCGCACGCGCGGCGCGGCTGGATTGCTGTGATCGGCGTGATAGATCTGCGGTTGATTGCCCGCCAGATGGCGCACCGCCGCGACCATGCCACCCTGAAACTGGTAGTAATCGTTCGAATCGAGCAGGTCGTGCTCGCGGTTGTCCTGGTTCTGCAGCACGACGTCCATCGCGGCGAGGCGTGTGCCGAACGCCTGGCGTGCTTCTTCGCCGGCGCTTTTCTGCGTGTACGCGTAACCGCCCCACGCCTGATACGCATTCGCCAGATCGGCGTCGGTTTGCCATTGCTGCGAGTCGATCATGTCCTGCAGACCCGCACCATACGCGCCGGGACGCGCGCTGAACACGCGCCAGCCGGCGCGCTTGCGCGCCTCGGCGGCGTCCATGCCGCGCGCAATCAGCGCGTCGCGTTCGCGCAGCACGCGCGCGCGGATCGGGTTCAGGTCTTCGGGCTCGTCGAGTTCGGCCACGGCCTGCACGGCGGCGTCGAACAGATGCATCACGTTCGCGAAGGCATCGCGAAAAAAGCCGGATACGCGCAACGTGACGTCGATACGCGGCCGGTCGAAAGCCTCGATCGGCATGATTTCGAAGTCGGTCACGCGATGACTGCCTGGTGCCCACTTCGGCCTCACGCCGAGTAAAGCAAGCGCCTGGGCGATATCGTCACCACCGGTGCGCATGGTCGCGGTGCCCCATACCGAGAGGCCGATCGCGCTCGGATAGTCGCCCTTCTCCTGCAAGTGCCGCTCGATCAACTGCTGGGCGGATTTCAAACCGAGCGACCATGCCGCTTGCGTCGGCACGGCGCGCGTATCGACCGAATAGAAGTTGCGGCCGGTAGGCAGCACGTCAGGCCGTCCGCGCGACGGCGAGCCGCTCGGCCCCGGCGGCACGAAACGTCCCTCAAGGCCACGCTTCAGGTGCAGCATTTCCTGCGAACCGCAGGCGTCGAGCCGCGGTAATACGTCGTTGCGCAGACGTTCGATCACCCGTTCGGCTTGCGGCAAAGTTCCGCTTGCGGGCGCCGCATCGGGCGTTTCATCGCCGCACACTTCACGCAACATCTCAGCCGCCAGCAGTTCCAGACGCTCGCGTGTATCGCCAAAATGCCGCCAGGGCGCATCGCTCACCCGCTGCAATACATCAGGACGTGGGCCGTCCCACGCCGCAGCCCAATCCACCGACAACGGATCGAATAGATGATCCATCAGCAGATCGCGCGCCAACGCATCGATCAAACCGGCCTTGCCGCCCTGGCCATCGCCGACCGGAAAGCGTCCCAGCGCCAGCAACGTATCGCGCCGCTGCACACCTTCAGGCGACTGCCCGAACGTATGCAAGCCGTCGCGAATCTGCGCCTCCTTCAACTCGCACAGCCACGCATCGACGCGCGTCAGCAGCGCATCTTCATCGTCCTGACCGTTCGGCTCCGCGAGACTCAACTCGTCATGCAGCTTGTGCTCGACGATGGTCGCGAGAATCGTGCGCCTCAACAGTTTCGAACGGCGCGGGTCGACCATCAGTGCTTCATAGTATTCGTCGACCTGGCGCTCGAGGTCCTGCAACGGCCCGTAACTTTCCGCGCGCGTAAGCGGCGGCATCAGGTGATCGATGATAACGGCCTGCGCGCGACGTTTCGCCTGACTGCCCTCGCCCGGATCGTTGACGATGAACGGATACAGATGCGGCATCGGACCGAGAATCAGATCGGGCCAGCACGCATCGCTCAACGCGACGCTCTTGCCCGGCAGCCATTCGAGATTCCCGTGCTTGCCGACATGCACGACCGCGTCGATGCCAAACTGATGACGCAGCCAGAAATAGAAGGCCAGATAGGCGTGCGGCGGCACGAGTTCGGCGTCGTGATAGCTCGCGTAGTCGCCCTGCTCGCGCGAACGCGAAGGTTGAATGCCAACGAACACTTGCCCACAACGCCAGCCCGCGATCATGAAACGGCCGCGCCGCAACGTTGGATCCTGCTCGGGCGAGCCCCAACGCGCGTTCAGCGCATTGCGAGCTTCCGCCGGCAACGCGTTGAAGTACACAAGATAGTCGTCGAGCGCGAGGCTTTGCAACGCAGGCCGCAAATCGCGCACGACCGGATCGTTGGTCACGCCTTCTGTCAGCTTCTTCAACAGCGCGTCGCCGTCGGCGGGCAGCTCGGCGACGCGATATCCCTCATCGCGCAACATGGCAAGCAGGCCGACCACCGAGGCCGGCGTATCGAGCCCCACGCCATTGCCGATACGCCCTTCGCTCATCGGATAGTTGGCGAGGATCAGCGCGAGTTTCTTGTCCGCGTTATCGAGCGTGCGCAGACGGCACCAGCGGCGGCTCAATTCGGCCAGAAAGCCGACGCGTTCGAGGTCCGGTTGGTAGCGGACCACATCGACTTCGGTATGCGGGCAACGATAGGCGAGCCCCTTGAAACTGATCGCCCGCGTGATGATGCGGCCGTCCACTTCCGGCAGCGCGATATGCATGGCGATATCGCGCGAATTGAGACCCTGATTGTCCTTAACCCAATCTTCACGATTACCGCCGCTCAGGATCGCCTGCAGCACCGGCGCGTCGCCGGCGAGCGCAAGCGGCTCGGGGTCGTCGATAGCAGACGCGGCGAATGCGGTTGTATTCAGCACCAGCGCGACATCATGTTGCGCGCACAACTGCTGTACGACGTCGCGGCTCATCGCATCTTTGAGCGAGGTAATCGCGATCGGCAACGGATTCAGGCCTTGTGCTTCGAGTGCATCGATCAGGGCGTCGAACACCGCTGTGTTGGCCGCCTGCAAATGCGCCTTGTAGAACAGAATCGCAGCGACCGGCGCGTCATCAAGCCAGCGCGCCTGCCAGTCGGCAATGGTCGGCGTGTCGCGTTCGGGATGGTAAAGCGTCGCGGCAGGCAACGCGCGCGGCAGCGCAGGCTCGCGCCCCCAGCCAAGCGAGCGGTACGCGATAAACCGCAGGAACGCCTCGGCATTCTGCGGTCCGCCTTCACGCAGATAGCGCCATAGCTGATGGCACAGATCGGCGTCAGCGGTGCTGCGCGCGAGCAGATTCGGGTCTTCCTGCAGATCGCCGGAGAACATCGCGAGCGTCTGCTGCTTGCGCTCGGCGAGGGCGACCACCTGTTCGATGCCGTACGGCCAGTATGCCTCGCCGCCGAGATGATCGACCACCACGACACGCGCATGCTGCAACACGTCTTCGACATAGAAATCGACCGAAGCCGGTTGCCGCAAATACGTGACGTTCGCAAGCCGCACGCTCGGAAAGCCCTCGCCCAAGCGAGGAAACACGCTCGCGAGCAACGATAGCGTGGTATCCGCGGAGCTGAGCACCACGATATCGGCGGGCTGCTGATCGATCCGGATCACGCCCTGGGTATCGTCGACAAAACCGCCCGGCGTGGTGCGCAGCAGATGCATGACCGGTTACGCCTGCTGCGGCTGGGCGCTCGCCACGGTGCCCAACGCGGCGTCGAATGCCTGTTGCAGCGCGGCCTGGTCGAGGTCTTCGCCGATCAGCACAAAGCGGCTTTGTTGATCTGCGCCGGTTTCACCCGCTTGCCAGCGCCGGTCGAAGTAACTATCGAAACGACGGCCCACGCCCTGGATAACCAGACGCATCGCCGCGCCCGGCAGCGCCGCGAAACCTTTGACGCGATAAATCGTGTTGGTTTCGACGAGCCCTTGCAACGCGGCGATCACGGCTTCGCGCGACAAAACATTCGCGTGCACGACAACCGAATCGAACTCGTCGTGGTGATGATCAGCGTCTTCGGCCGAACCGTGATGGTCGTGGCGTAGATGGATTGTTTCTTCCGAGGCCGCTTCGAGGCCCAGCAGCGTATGCAGATCAAGTTGACCCATCTGTGCGCGCACGATCTTCACTTGCGGCGGAATTTCTTCGCGGATAACGGTTTCGACAGCAGCTTGACGCGCTTCGTCGAGCAGATCCGTTTTGTTCAGAATTACCAGATCGGCCGCCGACAATTGATCTTCGAACAATTCGTGCAGCGGCGATTCGTGATCGAGATTCGGATCGGCCTTGCGTTGCGCATCCACGGCGACCGGGTTGTCGGCGAACTGACCGCTCGCCGCAGCCGGGCCGTCGACCACGGTGACAACCGCGTCGACGGTAAAGCTATTCTTGATCTGCGGCCAGTTGAACGCCTGCACGAGCGGCTTCGGCAAGGCGAGACCGGACGTCTCGATCAGCACGTGATCGATCTGCTCACGGCGCTCCACGAGCTTTTCCATCACCGGGAAAAACTCTTCCTGCACGGTGCAGCACAGGCAGCCGTTCGCGAGTTCATACAGTTGCCCTTCGGTCTCGACGCCGTTTTCATCGCAGCCGATGCCGCAACCCTTGAGGATTTCCCCGTCGATGCCGAGTTCGCCGAACTCGTTGACGATCACCGCGATGCGCTTGCCGCCCGCATGCTGAAGAATGTGCCGCAGCAGCGTGGTCTTGCCGCTGCCGAGAAAGCCCGTGACGATGGTGACGGGGATCTTGCGCATTTGAGTTTGCATCGTGAGGTCCATCCGTAGGAGTTGCTCGTGCACGCCGAGGCATCGTGTATAGGCCGGGCAAACGGGGCACATACCCCAAACCACGACATTAACAAAACACGGGGACGAACAACGGCGTTGCCGAGGCAACCGAAAACTGGAAACGAGAATGAGGTCATGAACGCGCCACCGCATCCCCGCGATGGTCGTTCTTCGTAGTCTGGCCGGTATCCGGGCTGGCGAAAGCGCCGCTTCCCCTTCCCGGACGAGTGGTTTCTCGCCCAGTGGTTATATGCCGACGCGGCCTTGCGCGTGGACATCGAAGCCGGCTCCGCGGCGCTCAGGAACGCACCGCTTTTCGCTTACCGTTGCGGGGGCAGCACAGGTTGACCCGGTCCATTGCAGGTGGGCACCCTGTTTCCCGTTTAACTGCATGCGCACGAGCGCGCACACGAGCACCAAAGTGCGTGCGAGTTTAGGCCGAGCGCCCCGTGCCGTCAAGGAAACGCGGGCTTCGGCAAGGCCTTTCCACAGTGCCGGCGCGGCCTGCCATGTGCTATCGTATGCGCGCGTTTGGTGCCCGCATATGCGTTCGCATGTGCAGTTAAACGGGAAACAGGCCGCGCTCGCTGCGCTCAACCTGTGCTGTCCCCGCAACGGTAAGCGACCTGCGGTGCTTTCGCATCGCGCATGCGTTTTTGATGCCACTGTCCGACGAATCCGGACGGGAAGGCAAAACGCATGAGGCCGCCAGCCCGGATACCGGCCAGACGCGGAGGCAGCGAACGTCACGCTGCCGGCCGCCGGAATCCGCGAGGGACGGATGTGAAGGCGCTGAAGCACGACGTGGCGCGGCCGTTGGCGTTTTCCTGTGGGAAGCGCGGCGAGCGGCGTTTCTCGTTGCGCGTAATCTGTAGCACCGCATGACCTCAATTTCTGCCGCCTCCGGCATCTTCGCGCCTCGTCCGCTCTCGTTTGTCACGACATGGCACGCGCCATGCACGCCGCGATGAGCCGCGCCTGGCTGATCGGCGCCGGCCCCGGCGACGTCGAACTGATGACGCTCAAGGCGACACGCGCGTTGGCACAGGCCGACGTGGTGCTGGTCGACGATCTGGTGAATCCTGAAGTACTGCAGTTCGCGCGCGCCGACGCGCTGGTCGTGTATGTCGGCAAACGTGGCGGGCATCCGTCGACGCCGCAGGCCGGCATCGTCGCGCAAATGCTCGAGCATCTGCAGGCGGGACGCAGCGTCGCCCGTTTGAAAGGCGGTGATCCGTTCGTGTTCGGTCGTGGCGGCGAAGAACAAGAGGCGCTGCATGCCGCGGGCATCAGCGTGGACGTGATCAATGGCATCACCGCCGGGATTGCGGCGCCCGCGGCAATCGGCATTCCTGTGACGCATCGCGATCACGCGCAAGGCGTGGTGTTCGTCACCGGACACGGCGCCGGCAGCGGCGAGCCGGACTGGGCCGCGCTCGTCGCTACGCGAATGACGCTGGTGATTTACATGGGCATGCGGCGACTGAACGAAATCGTCGACGCATTGCTCGCGGCCGGGATGAGCGCCGATACGCCGTGCGCAGCGATCGAATCGGCCACGCGCCCCGAGCAACGGCATGCGCTCTCGCGGCTCGGGGAGTTCGCGGATACAGTCTCGCGCGCTGGACTCGGCTCGCCGGCGATCGTGGTGATCGGTGGCGTGGCGTCGCTGGCTTTGGCGCGGGATGCGGTGAATGTCGGCAGCGAACCTTACGGACGCGCAATGAAAACGCTAACCGTCGGCATCGGTTGTCGTTTGCACAGCTCCGCCGAGGAAATCGAAACGGCTGTCCGTGCCACGCTCGGCTCGCATTCATTCGACGAAATCAGCATGATCGCCTCGGTTGACGTCAAAGCCCACGAAACCGGTCTGCTCGAATTTTGCGCAAGTCATGCGCTGCCGCTGAAACTGTTCAGCCGCGAGCAGATTGCGGCGATCTCCGTGGAGGATCCGTCGGCGGCCACGCGTGAGCATCTCGGCGTAGATGGCGTCTGCGAGCCGTGTGCGTTGCTCGCTGCGGCAGCCGAATCTGATGCGGCCCGCGCGCCTGACGCAGCCCATGCGCCAATTGGCTCAATGACCCCAGTTGCCTCGTTTGCAGCCGATACCGCCAACGCACGGCTACTCGTGCGCAAAACCGTACACGCCGGCGTCACGGTCGCAATCGCATCGACCACCGCTCGCCCCGCCCGCGACCACACAAACACCGACACTCAAGAACAGGACCGTCCATGAAAACCGATCCCGAATCGCATCAACGCATGACCGAACGCCGGCGCGAGGGCCACGAGAAAAAGCAGGCCAGCGCCACCGTCGAAAAAGGTCTGCTGATCGTCAATACCGGCACCGGCAAAGGCAAAACCACCGCCGCCTTCGGCATGGCCGTGCGCGTGCTCGGGCACGGCATGCGCCTTGGCGTCGTGCAATTCATTAAGGGCGCGCTGCATACGTCGGAACGCGACTTCCTCGGCGCGATCGCCAATTGCGACTTCGTCACGATGGGCGACGGCTACACCTGGAACACGCAGAATCGCGACGCCGACATCGCCACTGCGCGCAAAGGGTGGAACGAAGCACGCCGCATGATCGAAAGCGGCGACTATCAGATGGTGATCCTCGACGAACTGAACACCGTGCTGAAGTACGAATACCTGCCGCTCGACGAAGTATTGTCGGTGCTGAACGCGCGCGCGGAAATGCTGCACGTGGTGGTGACCGGCCGTCACGCGCCGGACGCGCTGATCGAAGCCGCCGACCTCGTCACCGAAATGCGCATCGTCAAGCATCCGTATCGCGAGCAAGGCGTGAAAGCTCAGCGCGGCGTGGAGTTCTGAGCGATGTCCGCGTGTCCCGCCCTGTTCATTAGCGCGCCCGCGTCGGGCCAAGGCAAGACCACGATTACCGCGGGTCTGGCGCGCTACCATCGGCGGCTGGGGCGACGCGTGCGCGTATTCAAAACGGGCCCCGACTTTCTCGACCCGATGATCCTCGCGCGTGCCAGCGGCGCGCCGGTGCTGTCGCTCGATCTGTGGATGGTGGGCAAGTCGGCCTGTCGCAATCTGCTCGCGCATGCGGCGGCCGAAGCGGATCTGATCCTGATCGAAGGCGTGATGGGTCTGTTCGACGGCACACCGAGCAGCGCCGATCTGGCAACTACTTTCGGCGTGCCGGTACTCGCGGTGATTTCAGCGAAAGCGATGGCGCAGACCTTCGGCGCAGTCGCCTTCGGCCTCGCGCAATTCAGGCGGGAGGTCCCGTTTTACGGCGTGCTCGCCAATCGCGTCGGCTCGCCAAGGCACGCGCAAATGCTCGAAGAGACTTTGCCGCCGGACCTGCGCTGGTGCGGGCATATCAGCGGCAACGACGAAATCGAACTGCCCGATCGCCATCTCGGCCTGCACCAGGCGGCGGAGATCGACGATCTGGACACACGTCTGGATCGCGCCGCCGATGCGCTCGCGCAAACCGCGCTGGCCGAGTTGCCCCCGCCGGTCGAATTCGGCGCGCCCATCGAAGAAGCACCGCCGCGTCTTCTGGAAGGCAAGCGCATCGCCATTGCGCGCGATGCCGCGTTCTCGTTCATCTATCCAGCCAACGTCACGTTACTGGAGACGCTCGGCGCGCACATCGACTATTTCTCACCGCTCGCCGATGAAGCGTTGCCGGAGCACGCCGACGCCCTGTACCTGCCAGGCGGCTATCCCGAACTACATGCTGAATTGCTCGCCGGCAATCTGCACAGCGCCGCAACGATCCGCACGCATGCTGCCGCAGGCAAACCGGTCGTTGCCGAATGCGGCGGCATGCTCTACCTGCTCGAACAGCTGACCGACACGAGCGGCACCACCACGCCGATGCTCGCCCTGCTGCCCGGCCATGCAACAATGCAAACGCGCTTCACCGCGCTCGGCATGCAACAGATCGACGGCCTGCACGGTTCAATGACCGGCCACACGTTTCACTACTCAAAGCTGACAACACCGCTCACGCCGCTGCGTTCAGCCACCCGGCCAAATAGCGATGCCCCCGGCGAGGCCGTGTTCCGCGCCGGCTCGATCGTGGCAACCTATATGCATGCTTACTGGCCCTCCAACCCGGCCTTCACGGCCGCCCTGTTCCATGGCGAAGCCTTTTAACGATTCCGAACGCGAAGCCGTCTACCGCGCGATTTACGAGCGGCGCGACATGCGCCATTTCGTGCCCGACCCGATTGAGCCTGCCGTGCTGCAACGCCTGCTCGATGCAGCGCATCACGCACCGAGCGTCGGCTTCATGCAGCCGTGGCGCATCGCGCGCATTACCGACCCGGCTTTGCGCACCGCGCTGCACGCAACCGTCGAAAGCGAACGCATCGCCACCGCCGACGCACTCGGCAAGCGTCGCGAAGAGTTCATGAAGCTGAAGGTGGAGGGCATGCTGGAATGCGGCGAACTGCTGGTGATGGCGCTGATGGACGGCCGCGAGCGTCACATCTTCGGACGCCGCACCTTGCCGGAGATGGACCTGGCTTCCGTGGCGTGCGCGATCCAGAACATGTGGCTGGCCGCGCGCGCGGAAGGTCTGGGAATGGGCTGGGTGTCGCTATTCGACGTCGACACGGTGCGTACGCTGCTGCATATGCCCGAGGGCGCACGGCCGGTGGCGATTCTGTGTCTCGGCCACGTCGATCAGTTCTACAGCGAGCCGATGCTGGAAACCGAACGCTGGGCGAGCCGCATGCCGCTTGCCGAGTGCGTATTCGAAAATCGCTGGCCGGAAGACGACAAAGCGCCGGAGTAATGCGGGCGCAGACGTCTGACCGCTAAGGCTGAAGAGGTTTGACCGAAACCACAGCCGGCACGCCGCCCGCCTGATCGGCCCGCAGTTTCACGCGCCAGTCCGGCGGCGCATCGAACGGAAATTTTGCCAGCGCGCTTTTCACGAGAAGCGGCATCGCATGCAATGGGTCGGGATCTCGATCGCTGCTGGCCGCACTCACCTTGTAGACTTCCTGTCCGCTCGACTGCTCGAAAAACCGCAGCGTCAGCGCGTGCTGATAAGCGCGTCCGCCGAATAGCGCGAACGGGGGTTCGGGCGAGCGTTCGCACACACCTGGCGCGCAGTCCTTCGAGCCCACGCCGATCGCGGCCGGCCGCGTGTCATACGCAATCGACAGTAAATAGTGTGCAGACCTGGCCGCCGAATCGGTGAAGCCGTTCTTCGCCAGCTCATCGCGCAGCATGGTTTCAAATTGCGGATGATCCGCGCTGGAATCCTGCGACGGCATGCGCGCAATCGTATAGGTGCGCTCGCCCTTCAGCACGGCCGAAGGATTCGCCGTGTGCACGTCGGCGTTCAAACCCGCGCATCCGGTCAGACTCGCCGCGGCGAGCGCGGCACAGATCAATATCGCTTTCACCGGCTTCTCGCTTCGATAAGATGAGTGTTCATAGTCATAAGCGTGGCGTTGTGGACACGTCGGCTTGCGCTTCGTCGAGTGCCGGCAGGGAAATCGTAAATGCAGTCCCCTTGCCCGGCGCGCTGACCACCTCGACGTCGCCGCCATGGCGCGTCACGACGGTCTTGACGAATGCCATGCCCAATCCGGCACCGCCCACTTCCGGCCGCTCCGTCTCGTGAAAGCGCCGGAAGCGCTCGAACAGGCCCGCCTGCTGCTCCTCGGGAATCCCATAGCCTTCGTCGCGAATCGTGCACGATACACGTTTTGCCGCAGCAGGCGCGGCCGTCTGCGCCTGGTCGCGTGAGGCGCTGAGACCGCCGAGGCTCGTCAGGCTGCATGTGATTCGCGTATCCGGTGGGCTGTACTTGACCGCATTGTTCAGGATGTTGACGAGCGCACGCGTCATCAGCGAGCGGTCGGCGCAGATCCAGTGGCCGTCGTCGGCATCGGTTCCGTCCGCCGTATCGGTTTGCAATGTGATGCGCTTGGCGTGCGCTTGCGGCCAGACTTCGTCGCTGGCGTCGATCAATAGCTCGGTCATGCTCACCGGTTCGAGCACATAGGTTTGCGATTCGGCGCGCGCGAGTTGCACGAAATCGTCGGCGAGCGTCAGCGCACGTTGCGCATAGCGCTCGATGCGCTCCAGCAGGCCACGCGCGAGCACCGGCTCGCTGCGTGCCCGCTCGATTTCCACCAGCGCGAGAATCGAAGCCTGTGGCGAGCGCATATCGTGCGACAGCAGCCGCAACGCGTCTTCCCGTTGACGCTCGGCCGCGTGCAAGGCCGATACGTCGACGAGGCCCGCGATCCAGCCCGTCGTCTCACCTTGCTCGTTCGTGCAATTCGCATAGCGCAGCAGATGGTCGCGCTCATGGGCGTCGCGCACCTCGACGCCTTGCGCCATCAGCTCGGCGAACTCGCTGCGCGCGGGATCGAGCAGCGCCGGCCACTGGGCATGAGCGAGGAGATTGTTTTCGGCGTCCGACGCTGCGCCACTGTCGATGGTCTTGACCAGCGTCAGGCCGCCCAACACCGCCCGCATCGGCCGGCCTTCCGGCAGCGGCGCGCCAAGACGCGCGAAATGCGCCTTGGCGGCATGGTTCGCAATCAGCACGATGCCTTCCACGTCGCTCACCAGGATCGGCTCGGGCATGCTGTCGAGGCTGTCCCATACGAAGCGCTTCATGTCCTGCACGCGCTGCGCCGCCTGCGCCATCAGCGCCATGTGCTGCTCCAGTACGTCGCCGCCGAACTCGCGGCGGCGCTGTGGCGTTTCCGGCAGGAGGTGCGGTTCGTCGGCGAGACGCTGCAGTTCTTCGCGCAGATAAGCCATCGTCATTTCGAGGCGCCGCCAGTTCCAGATCGGATACACCACGATCAAACCGGCGATCGCCGGCACGGGAGACATCCACAGCCGCGCGCCGTACAGCAGCGCCGCGCTGCCGACGGTGGCAAGCGCGCCCAACGCGACGGTCAGCAGCAACGAACGTCGCGGCGACAGCACCAGAAAGCCGGCGAGCAGCGCGGCGAGCGGCACCAGCGACGCCACGAACAGCACCCACGGCCTGGCGGGTTCGAGCTCGCGACCGGTCAGCAGCGTATCGAGCACGTTCGCGTGGATATAGACACCGGGCAGCGGCCCCAGCTCACCGGACACCGGTGTAGCAAAACGGTCGTACAAGCCGGACGCGGTCACGCCGATCAGCACGATGCGTCCGCGCAGCTTGTCCGCGGGGACATTGCCCGCGAGTACATCGGCGAAACTCAGCTTCGCGTAGTTCTGCGCGTTCGGACCGAAAGGAATCAGGAAGCGGCCTTCGCCTTCGTCATGGTCATCTGATTGGGGCGCCGCCTCGCGGGAAGCCGGCCGGGGCGCCCGCTCGTTCAATTGCAGAGCGCCACGCTCGACATCCTGGGCGACCGGCACCATCAATTGCGGCCAGCGCGAATTCGCGTCGCCCTCGAACTGCGCAACGCTGCGCACGATGCCGTCGCTATCGACTTCAAGGTTGATATGCCCAAGCCCAGCGGCCGCATGTGCGAGCGGCGCCACCGGCTCGACCGCGACGCGCTGGCCGGCGCTGTCCGGCGCCGTCAGCAGCATCGGCAGATAGGTGGGACTCAGGGCGACCGCGCGGGCGAGCTCGGCGTCTTCAGCATTGGCTTCGGTAAACAGCACGTCGTAGATCACCGCGGCGGGCTTCGCCTTCGCAATCTGTTCGAGCAGCCTCGCGTGGACGCTGCGCGGCCATGGCCAGCGGCCAAGCTTCGCAATACTGGCGTTGTCGATTTCGAGTACGACGATATCGCGCAGCACCGGTTGCGCGCGCAGACTCAGAAAGCGGTCGTAGACCAGGTGATCGACGCCGGCGGTCAGCCGGCCGAGCGAACTGAGCAGAATCACCACAATGCCCAGACAGCCGATCGCCACCCATTCGAGCAGAAAGCGGCGGCCGGCGCGCCGTCCGAGACGGGCGCGCGGGTCGAGGCTTAAGCGCGTGTGTGTGGTCGGCAAAGCGTGGCGTGGTTGAGAGCTAAGGAGCGGATCAGTTGTTGACCCGGCCCCGTGAATCTACCAGCGTCAGCGTGCAAGCGTAAACGAGCGGACCGTGCTGCTCTTCTCGTAGAAGCGGCCGTTTTCGAACTGCTCGGCGACGATCGTCCAGTAGTAGACGCCGCCCGGCAGGTCGCTCACCACGATCTGGCCGCCCGTCAGATCCGTCTTGTCGACGAGCGGATGGCGCAGGTCGGCGGTCGCGGCCAGCACAAATCGAAAGCGCGTCTCGACCGTGGAGCGGCTGACGAACCAGCGGAACTCGTAGTCGCGGCTGCCGGCGCGCGGGCCCGCCGACGCATTCAGACCGAGTTGGCGCCGCTCGAAACCGTAAACTTGCGGCAGGCCTTCCAGGCCGTTCGCGTCGATCGCGGCAATGCGCACGAAATACGTGCCGTCGGCCAGATCGCCGAAATCGGCGTGCGGCGCGTTCACGCGCAGATCGCGGATCAGGTCGAGCTGATCGGCATCGCGCGCGATCTGGACTCGATAGGCCACGGCGCGCTCAGCAGGGACGAGGTCGAAAGCGACGGTTTTGCTGTCTTGCACTTTTGCCGGGTCGGTAAGCGACGGCGCGGCCAGCAATTCCACCGGACCGCCGATCGCGCCGCCCGCTCGCGTGACACTGCCAAAGCGCGCCTTGACGAGTTGCGCCGACGCCTGCAGCGGCACGCCGGGTGGCGGCGCGGAGACCCGGCCATTGACGGCGGCCGGGTCGACGCCGACCGCTCCGTCCAACACTTCCACCGCGGTGGTTTGTGCATCGCCGTCGTAGGCGACCTTGAAGCGCGTACCGCGCACGCCCGCTACAACCGATGGCGAGCGGATCTGGAAGCGGTCGTCTTTTTTGGTGGCGTGCGTGACCTGGCTCTCGACTTCGCCATGCTGCAGATCGAGTACGCGATCGCCCGAGCCGGTCAGCACGGTGCGCCGCAGCGTGCCGATATCGAGCACACCGTCCTGCGACACCGTGATGTGCGAGCCGTCCGGCAGCTCCAGCGTGACAAAGCCGTTATGGCCGGTGCGAATGCGGTCGCCCTCGCCGAGCGTCGTACCCGCGGTGAGCGGCGTAAAAGGATTCTTGCCGAAAGCGTGCTCCGCCGGACCGCTCGTCGCGATCACACGCGCCGACTCCGGGTCCTGTTTGAGCCTGTCGACGGGGAGACGCAGCGTGATCCCGGCCGGCATGCGGCGTGGCGCGGGCACGTGATTCAGACGGCTCAACATGGCCCAATCGCCGGAGTCGCGCAGATAGCGGCCGGCGATTTCGTACAGGGTGTCGCCGTCGTGGGTCACGTACGACACATAGACGGGCGCAGTCGTTTTGTTACGTGGCTTCGGCGCGCGCGACGATTGCGCATCCGCCGACACCGGCGCGAAGCACGTCATGGCAATCAGACCGGCGGCCAGCATCACGCCGGCGCGCCAGCCCGCTGAACCTGCGCGGCCGGACACTACCCCATCGAAAGCAACCGTCACGCATCCCCCGCTTCGGGGCGCTCTTCGCTCGCCACGCGCGGCGAGCCGGATTCGATCCGTTCGAGCCGGTACCCATAGCCGTAGATCGGCGTCAGACGATAGCCATGCTCCGGCCGCAAGCCGAGCTTGCTGCGCAGCATCGACACGTGCGTGTCCATCGTGCGCGACGGAATGTCCGTCGCCTGCTTCCAGATCACATCGAGAATGTGCGCGCGCGAGAGCGGCCGGCTCAAGTGCTGGAACAACAGCAGCGCGAGCTCGAACTCCTTCTGAGTCACGGCGACGGTCGCGCCGCGCACCACCACGTGCTTCGCGCCCAGATCGAATTCGAATTCGCCGAAAACTTCTTTCGCCGCAGCCGGCTTCAGGTGATACGCCCGCCGCAGCAAGGAGCCGACACGCGCCAGCAGAACCGCCGCGGAGACCGGCTTGACGACGTAATCGTCCGCGCCAGTGTTGAGGATCGAGGTGATATCGGTTTCGCGGCCGCGGCTTGTCATGAACAGGACCGGCAAGCGCTCGGAGAGGCTTTCGCGCACCCAGCGCAGCACCTCTTCGCCCGACATGTCGGGCACGTTCCAGTCGAGCACGAGCAGGTCGAACGTTTGGCGCCGCAGTTGCCGCACCAGCTCACGGCCTGCGCCGAAAGCATGACAGACGTGGCCGGCCGCCGACAGCGTTTGGCAAACTAGATCGGCTTGAGCCGAATCGTCATCCAGGACTGCAATTCTCATAAAACCCCGCAACGCGACATCGTCCTTCGTAACTGTTGGCCGGTGAGCCGGCAGATGGCCGGGATGGCGGTGCGAACACCGACGATCCAGCTTGCTGTTTTCATCTTCGGCTGCACTCTTTTTCGATTAACGGTCCTTTGCCTCGCGCCCTGCTCAGTTCTGCCGTCTCACTGTCTCGAAATTAGCGCGTATTTTTGGCTTTAGCGCGCTGATTACCGAGGGGGCAGATCATCATAATCGAAAACGGCCGTTCTTTTCCCGGATGCGCTTATGCAGCTATGCGGCCCGGCTCGGCCACTGCGGGCCGCTCTATGGGATTTTCACCAACGTCTCTCAGGCTTGGCCTGTTATTGAGTCGACCTCAATGGGTCGTTATTCGAATCGGCTGGTCTCGCTCGCACGATGGTTGGCCCCGTCTGCCTTTTGTCCTATCGGGCTGTGCCCCCCGGCGTTCAGGAAACAGCGATTTGACAATTTGCGAGTCAGTATAGGAACAGTCTCAAAATAAATCGTTTAAGAATTGTTAGATCGGTTGATTGAAACCGGACTTTTGGCCCATTGGTGGGGAACTCGACGCTTTGGAGGCATCGTCAGAGTATGTCTGGCGATGTGTGCGACGGCACGGAAACCCGCAGTGCTGCATGGATTTGCGATGCGCCGCATGCATCGCGCGGTTTATTGAACCTGGAGTCGAACCGTGATGATTTCGATGGCGCACAAAGGCTACTTCGCGCAAGTTAAATTCGATCCGCGCGAGAATATTTTCGTCGGGCACGTGCTTGGCATTTCGGATCGGACTAGCTTTCACGGGGAAACCGTGACCGAACTGACTGATGATTTTCGTCAGGCGGTCGATCACTATCTGGAAGACTGCGCGAAAAGCGGATGCGACCCGCAAATCCCGCATCCGGCAAAGTGATGCTGCGCATTAGACCCGCGGTTCGCACCACAGTCGGCATCCCCGCGGCGAACGCCGCCTGTATTCCTCACCTGCTGCTTTCAATCTCCGGCATCGGCGCGAACAGCGCGTCGAGATCGTCGTCTGAGAACTTGGCGGCACCGGCGGCGTCTTCGGAGAGAATACTGTCGGCAAGCCCCGCCTTCTGCTCCTGCAACTCCACGATCTTTTCTTCGATGCTGCCCGCGGCAATCAGCTTGTAGACGAATACGGGCTTGTCCTGCCCCAGCCGATGGGCGCGATCGGTCGCCTGATTCTCGGCAGCAGGATTCCACCACGGGTCGTAATGAATCACGGTATCCGCAGCGGTCAAGTTCAGACCCACGCCACCCGCCTTCAGGCTGATCAGGAATAAGGGCACCTCGCCTTGCTGGAAACGCTCTACCGGTGTGATGCGGTCCGTCGTGTCGCCAGTCAGAATCACGTAGGGGATCGCGGCTTCCTCGAGCGCTTCTGCAATCAGCGCCAGCATGCCGGTGAACTGCGAGAACAGCAGCACGCGGCGCCCTTCCTCGATCAATTCAGGCAGCATCGACAGCAGCAAATCGAGCTTGGCCGAACGCGTGACACGTGCGCCCTTTTCGACCCTTTCCGCTTTTTCCACTTTGCCGCGCTTCACACCCGGTTCGTCCGGTTCGCCCGGCGCCTCGTCAACCCTGATTTTCCTCACGAGGCGCGGATCGCAGCAAACCTGGCGAAGCTTCAGCAAGGCATCGAGCACGATAATGTGGCTGCGCGCGAGCCCCTGAGCGCTGACCGCCGCACGCACCCTCTCCTGCATGGCCGTCCGCACTGTTTCGTATAGATCGCGCTGCGCGCCTTCCAGATCGACTGAACAGACGATGGTGGTCTTGGCCGGCAACTCCTTCGCCACTTCGTCCTTCCGACGGCGCAGCATGAACGGCCGGATGCGGCGCGCCAGCAGCGCGCGGCGCACGCCGTCACCGTTCTTCTCGATCGGATTGCGCCAGCGTTTGGTGAAGTCTTTCTGGCTGCCGAGAAAGCCCGGCAACAGAAAGTCGAACTGTGACCATAGTTCGCCGAGGTGATTCTCCAGCGGCGTCCCCGTCAAACACAGCCGATGCCGCGCGCGCAATCCGCGGATCGCCTGTGCGGCTTTGGTGCTGGCGTTCTTGACGTACTGCGCCTCGTCGAGGATCAGCAGGTGATAGTCATGCTCGGCGAGCACCTTCTGATCGCGCCACAACAACGCGTAAGTCGTAAGAATCAGGTCGTGCTCGCCGATCTGCTCGAAACGCTCCTTGCGCTGCGGGCCGTTCAGTATCAGCACTTTCAGGTCGGGCGCGAAACGCCGCGCTTCCTCGCGCCAGTTGTGCACGAGCGTGGTCGGCACGACGATCAGCGCGGGACGGTTGAGGCGTCCGGCTTCCTTCTCCGCGAGGATGTGCGCGAGCGTCTGCACGGTCTTGCCGAGACCCATGTCGTCGGCGAGCACGCCGGCCAGATCGTGTTCGCGCAGAAACTGCATCCAGTTCAGGCCCTGCTGCTGATACGCGCGCAGTTCCGCCTTCAGACCACGCGGTACCGGCACCTCGTGCAAGCCCGGGCCGGCCTGCAGACGCTGCGCCAGTTGGCGAATCGAATCGTCGCCCTGGAATTGCCAGCGGCCTGTGCTGTTCAAGGCTTCGAGGCGGCCCGCATCGACAGAGGGCACCCGCAGCGGCGCGCCTTCGGCCAGAGTGCCTCCCAGTGCGTCGAACAGATCGACCAGCACGCGCACCACCGGCTTAAGCCGGTCGGCGCGCAGGCGTAGACGCTTGTTTTCTTCGGTCTTTAGCTCGATCGGTTCGTCGTCGGCGATGGCTTCAAGCGCGCCACCGAGCCAGCGACGGTCGCGCCGGAACAGATCGGCGAGCAGCGGCTCGAGCCGCACATTGCGCTCGCCGATGCGGATGCCCATCTCCAGATCGAACCAGCCGTCGCCCGCCTGCTGCGCGGTGCCGTCGATCGCGTCGATCTCGATGATGTTGTAGCGGAACTCCGGCGCCATCGTCACGCGCCAGCCTTTGCTCACGAGCTCAGGTACAGCGTCGTTGACAAAGGCGGACCAGGATTCGGCATCGGGCAGACCGAGCATCGTGTCAGGCAAAAGCCGCGACGCGTACACGCGGCTGGTCGGGACTTTCTGCAGGCCGGTCTTGCGCAGTTCGAGCAAGCGCTTCTTTTCGGCTTCGTAGCGTCGGCGGATATGGATGACGTCGCCGCCCGGCATGGGCACGAGGGTGACGCTGCTATCGACATTGATACTGACGCCGTCGTAATCGAAGCTGACGCCGGCCAGTTCAACAGCCTCTGATTTTCGTTGCCCCGCCTTGACCGTCGACGGCAGCGCATGGCTATTGAGCGTGAGCACCGGCACGGGATCGACGTCGATTACGCGAATCGCGGAGGCGTCGTGCGTGGGCGGCAGCGGCAAATCGGGCGCGATCTCACGCAGCACCGAGGCGACGAGCGGCGCTTCGGCGAGCGAGATCGGCGGCATGGCGAGGTAGTCGGGCAACTGCTGGAACGGCAACGACGATTCGACGATACCCGCTTCATTCGCGACGCCGTCCACGTACCAGATCGGCTCGGTGGGCAGCACCATGGTGGCGCGCGGCTCGGTGCACAGCACCGGCCGCAGGCGTTCGTCCGCCAGCGGTTCCCATTCGATCCGCCCGGGCCGGGTGGCGCCGCGCGACAAAGGTGTCGGTCCATCGTGACCCGGCGCCGGCTTGAACTCGAAGAACAGGCGCCCCGTGGCCATCAGCTTTTGCAACATCTCCGCGCCGCTCGTGCCGCGCAGAACGAACTGGCCGAAATCCTCGCGCGAGCGGCCGAGCCACAGACCGCGCAGGATCGACAGGTCTTCGTCGGAGACAAACCTGGGTTGCTTGAGCAAGGCGGCTTCCACATTGCCCCAAGGCTCGTCGACTTCGACAATCGTGCCGTCCAGAGTGCAATGCGCCCGGTACAGCACGACTTCGTGGCGCATGTGGAATTTGGACCAGTTCAGCAGGTAGGCCAGCGTTTGAGTACGCGCGGCGGCCGCCTTCTGGGCGACTGCATCGGCGGCCTCGGCGCGTGCGCGAAAACGCTCGAGCCAGCTGACCAGTTCGGGACGTACGCCGGATGGCGGCTGCATCGCTGTTCCGGACGACGCCTGCGGGTAACCGGCGGACGAGCGTTCATCGGAGCCGATGTCAGTGTCGACGATGGTGATGTGGTCCATCTCGTCGTGATACTCGAGCTCGGCGAGCAGCAGCGCGGCGACATGCTTGCAATTGCGGCTGACCGGGCAACTGCATTCGCTCTGCGCCCACGGTCTGCCGCCATCGGTCCGGAACCGCACCTGCGTGTGGTAGGGCAGCACCCGTGAGCCCTGCACATAGCCGCTGAGCTTGGCGCCGTCCCATTTCACGTTCGTGACGGCGCCGACCGAGCGCGCCTTGGCGACGGTGTGGTCGCCCAGCCATTCCGTAATCCGTTCCCGATCGAAGAAAACTGACGACATCAGGGTCCATTCCTTTTCAAGCCGGCGGGGGCAACCGTGCGCGGACGCGGAATCGGCGCGGCAGGCGACGAACGGCGACTGCCCGCGCAGTTTCAGCCCGGCATAGATTGCCCGTGGTAACCGGCCATTTTACGCGTCGGACGAAATTAGCTGTGGAGACGGCTTTCAAGGCAGTGCAAGGGACGGATGGCCTGGCTTCGCTCAGAGTGCGGGGTCGCTGGATGCCCCGACGCTCACTTCCAGTCCCGCTGCCGCGAACACCTGAGCGAGCGCAGGCGTTGGCGCCTCATCGGTGACCAGCAGATCGACCGCGTCCGGGCCGAAAGCGTGTACCAGCGCGCTGTGGCCGAACTTCGCGTGATCCGCCGCGACCACGCGCCGCTCGGCCTGCGCAAAGGCGGCGAGCGAAAACGCGACGTCGGCGGGCAGTGCGTCCATGAAACGGCCCTGCAGGTCGATCGCGGTGACCGACACGATTGCGTAGCGCACATGGAACTGGCGCAGGAAGACAAGCACGCTGTCGCCGACTGCAGCGGAGTCGTCAGCACGCAGTTCGCCACCCGCGATGAACACCCGGTTGCCGTTGCGCGGCGCCAGCACGCGGGCGACTTCGATGGAATTGGTCACGACCGTGAGGCGCGAGCGCGCGGCGAGCGCTTGAGCAATGTGCAGGCAGGTCGTGCCGCCCTCGAGGATCAGCGAGTCGCCGTCCCGCACGAGTTCGCTGATGCGCGCGCCAATCACCTGCTTGCCCTCGCGGCTTGCCACCATGCGCCGCTGGAACGGCGGCTCGTCGAGCCGCTCGGGCAGCATGATGCCGCCATGGACCTTGATGAGCAGGCCATCCGCGATCAACGGCTTGATATTGCGGCGGATGGTCTCGTCGGAAACCTCGAAGCGGCCGGCGAGATCGGTGATCGTGCAGGTACGCTGCTCGCGGACGAGTCGCAGGATTTCGGCTTGGCGTTGGGTGGAGAACATAGGATCGAGACCGGGAGACGGTGCTCAGTCTAGCAAACACCTCACAGTTCTCCAAGAAATCTCAACGCATTCCCATATAAATCCACAATCGGCACGCTAAACCCGCCCTGAAGCTCAACCAGCCCTTACTTCCGCCAGCAACTCGGGATGCCGATCCAGTACTCGCAGCAGTTTAATTAGCGCGAGCGGCGGCCTGGTTTTGCCATTCTCGTACCGCGAAAAAGCGTTCACGCCGCCGCCGAAAATTTCCGCCGCTTCGCGCTGGTCCAGCTCAAGCTTCTTGCGGACGGCGGCAATGAATGCGGGATCCACTTGCGATGCATTCACCTCCTTCTTGAAGGCCAGCATCATTTGACCCGTGCGGGTCGCCTCGTCCATGTCGAGCACAGCCTCTTCACATGCCGGGCAATAGTCGCCGGTGACGGCCTCGAAGACGGCCGTCTCTCCCTTGTAGACATAGCGCATATTGCGCGTGTCGCGCACCAGTTCGGCCGCTCCGCAGTTCGGGCACTTCATGCTCACCACTCCTTGAATGACACGACGAGGACGTCATCGACCACCGTCAATTTCAAATAGACCATGCCTGCTTCAGTCATGGCGCAGTAGACGTCCTGCCAGACCCGATGGTCCGCGTACGTAGTCATGCTTTTTCTGAAAGCACGCCGATCGAGGGACATCACCGTTTCGACAATCGCCGCAGGCCCGAAGCCGAGTGCCGCAGCCCCGATCACGGCCGATTTCGTGATTCTGATCTTCCCTGCACTCGCCAAGCCCTGGACATCGGCCAACTTGCAGTGAGGCGTATTTTTTCCACTCTTGCCTCCGATTGATATTAACCTACTTGGTTATAAAAAGGTAGGGCGGCCGTCTGTTACTGACGTATCCGCGACATCCTTTGATCCCACATCAACCAAATCGATCGTTGCTTTTTGCCAAATTTTGTTGCAATCTACGCGCGTCAATTCAACTTATTTCCACATATGTCCACATCTATCCCCACCCACACCCGTGTCGTCATCATCGGAGGCGGCATCATCGGTTGCTCGGTCGCCTATCACCTGACCAAACTGGGTTGGACCGATGTGGTTCTGCTCGAACAGGGTCAGTTGTCGTGTGGCACGACCTGGCACGCGGCCGGCCTCGTCGGCCAACTGCGCGCGCAGGAAAGCATGACCAAACTGATCCGTTACTCGACCGCCCTCTACGCCGAACTCGAAGCCGACACCGGCCTCGCGACCGGCTGGAAGCAATGCGGCTCGCTCTCGGTGGCCCGCACGGCCGAGCGGATGACGCAGCTCAAGCGCACCGCCGCCGTCGCGCGCGCCTACGGCGTGGCGTGCGACGTGATCAGCCCGCACGAAGCCGGCGATCTATGGCCGGTGATACGTACCGACGATCTGCTCGGCGCCGTCTGGCTGCCGGGGGATGGCAAAGCGAATCCCACGGATCTGACCCAGGCCCTCGCCCGCGGCGCCCGCACGCGTGGCGCACGCATTGTCGAGAACACCCGGGTCACAGCGATTCACACGCGCACCGCACTCGAAGACAAGGCCAACGGCACAACAGGCACACGCGAAGTCAGTGGCCTCGCGTGGCGTAACAAGGACGGCGAAGAAGGCACGATCGGCGCGGACATCGTCGTGAATTGCGCGGGCCAATGGGCCAAAGCGGTGGGCCGCCTGTGCGGCGTGACCGTGCCGCTGCACTCGGCCGAGCACTACTACATCGTTACCGAACGCATTGCCGGCGTGCATCCGGACCTGCCGGTGATGCGCGATCCGGATGGCTTCATCTACTTCAAGGAGGAAGTGGGCGGTCTCGTGATGGGCGGCTTCGAACCGAACGCGAAACCGTGGGGCATGAACGGCATCCCGGACAACTTCGAATTCCAGTTGCTGCCCGACGACTGGGATCAGTTCGAAATCCTGATGGAAAATGCGCTGCAGCGCGTGCCCGCGCTCGAAACGGCGCAGGTAAAGCAGTTCTATAACGGCCCGGAATCGTTCACGCCGGACAACAACTTCATGCTCGGCGAAGCGCCAGAATTGCGGCGCTTTTTCATCGGCGCGGGTTTCAATTCGATGGGGATCGCATCGGCGGGCGGTGCGGGCATGGCGCTCGCCGAATGGATCGTCGCGGGCGAACCGACGATGGACCTTTGGCCGGTCGACATTCGCCGCTTTGCGCGTTTTAACGGCAACGACACCTGGCTGCATGATCGCGTGAAGGAAACGCTCGGCCTGCACTATGCGATGCCGTGGCCGAATCGCGAACTCGACAGCGCGCGGCCGTTCCGCCGCTCACCGCTGTATTCGTTGCTGCGCGATGACGGCGCCTGCTTCGGCAGCAAAATGGGCTGGGAGCGCGCCAACTTTTTCGCGCCGACACCCGCCGAAGCACAGATCGATTACGCGTTCGGCCAGCAGAACTGGCTGCCGTGGAGCGGCGCCGAACATCGTGCATGTCGCGAAGGCGTCGCGCTCTTCGACATGACGTCGTTCTCCAAATTTCTCGTCAAAGGACGCGATGCGGAAAGCGTGCTGCAAGGGATTGTCGCCAACGATGTGGCTGTGCCACCCGGCACCACGGTCTACACCGGCATGCTCAACGAGCGCGGCACTTACGAATCGGATTTCACGCTCACGCGCCTCGCCGACGATCAATATCTGCTGGTCACCGGCACCGCGCAAACCACGCGCGATTTCGACACCATCGAAAAAGCGATTCCGCACGACAAACACTGCACGCTGGTCGACGTCACAGGCCAGTACGCCGTGCTCGCCGTAATGGGCCCACGTTCACGCGAGTTGCTGCAAAGCGTGTCGAAGGCGGACTGGAGCAATGAGGCGTTCGCGTTCGGCCAGAGCCGCGAGGTCGATCTCGGCTACGCGACGCTGCGCGCCACCCGCCTCACCTACGTCGGCGAACTCGGTTGGGAACTGTACGTCCCGGTCGAGTTCGCAGTCAGCGTGTACGAAACCTTGCAACAGGCAGGCAAGACCTTCGGTCTCGTCAACGCGGGCTACTACGCAATCGACTCTTTGCGCATAGAGAAAGGCTACCGCGCGTGGGGTCGCGAACTGACGCCGGATACGAATCCGTTCGAAGCGGGGCTCTCGTTCGCCTGCAAGCTCGACAAGGACATCCCGTTCCGCGGCCGCGACGGGTTGCTGAAATTGCGCGCCGAGCCGCTGCGCCGCCGCATGGTGGTGCTTACCGCCGACGGCGCCGCCGATCGCATGCTGTGGGGCGGCGAAGCCATTCTGCGTGACGGCAAACCTGTCGGCTTCGTCAGTTCGGCAGCGTTTGGGCACACGCTCGGCTGTCCGGTAGCCATGGGCTATATCAACAATCCGGATGGCGTCGCCGATGCCGCGTATCTGAACAGCGGTCAATACATGATCGACGTTGCCGGCGATCTGCTGCCGGCGACCGTCCATCTAAAGGCGCCTTACGATCCGCGCTCGGAACGGGTGAAGGGCTAACGCCCGCCGCGCGCCATACTCGAAAACACCCCATCGCGGCGGATCAAACCATGAAACGACGCCGCCGCGAGATGCAAAAGCACCGTGGCGAACAGCGCGAATGCCAGCCATGTATGCAAGGCACGCAGTAGGGCGAACAGTTCGGTGTTATGCGGCGCGATCGGCGGCAAATGCAGGGGACCGTATAGCGTGATCGGATATCCCGCCGCGGATAGCATCCCCCAGCCGATCAGCGGCATCGCGATCATCAGCGCATAGAGGATGAGATGCGACAGCCTCGCGGCAATACGCTGCGGCGCTGGCATGTAGGCCGGCAATGGCGGACTGCCACGCCGGATACGCACGCTTACGCGCAGTATCACCAACAGCAGCAGCGCTATCCCAAGCGGCTTGTGAATCGCGATCAGCGTGTTATGCGCACTCGATACGGTCGCAACCATCCCCACGCCGATAAACAGCATCGCGATAATCAGCGGCGCCATCGTCCAATGGATGAGTCGCGCGAGCGGACTGAAATGGCTACGCGTCTGTGTCATGAACGCTCTCCGTTCGACTTCGTTTGATGAACTTCGGGGTGCAACGATTCTTCGCGCGTGCGGCGTTTATACGACAGCGCGTACGCAGCCGAGCGCGCGGCGAGCAACGGATCGTTGGAAGGCCGGATACCGGCCGGCAAGATGGTCGGGTCAAAATTGACATCGCGACAGGCACCGTCTTCCTGCGACGTCGTGTGATCGATCACCAGCGTGCCGGCATCGATGTGCTGACGATCGTCGGGCCATTGCATCGTCGCGTCGTCGATGGGATCGCCGGGCTGCGCGACTGTCAGGATCAGATGCCAGCGCAACGGTCCATTTTGCAGACGCTGATCGAGGTCGGCTTCGAGGAAATTCTTCTCTTCCTTTTGTGCATCGGTGATCGGCGCATACGGCGTTTCAGGCTCCATGGCCCAACGCACAGCGCGAGTATTGCCCGCGCTGTCGGTGAACTGGAATGCGTTGATGCTGTAGTACGCGGCGTTCGCCAGACTCGACGATGGCGGATGCGCTTTCACCCATGCCTGAAACGGCTTAGTCTCCGGATTCGCGGCATAAAACGCCTTCAGCTTTACGGGGTCCGGTTTGCCGGTCGCGGCATCGGGTTTCGCCGCAACCAGTTGCTGATAGAACTGCTCGGGCGTATGAACCGCGAATACGGGTGTCGAATTCATCCCCGTGCGCCACTGCTCGCCATTCTGCAACTGGAACAGCAACGCCATGCTGCGCACCGGTGAGCTCGTGTCGGGCGCGGACGGATTGCCGCCGGGAACCGCGAAGCGGCCGATAACAGGCGTGCGGCCCGGCGCGAATACCGCGGCGTGTGAAAGCACCGAACCGTCGCCGCTACTGTCGAAATAGCCCGCTACACATAAGCCCTTCGCGTGGTTGCGGCGATAGCCGGGATGCGGATGGCCGGCCACCGCTTCGAACGTGTTGATGATTCGCGGCGCAGTGAGCCGCGCGGGTGTCAGCCAGCCCGCCGTGTAGGCAAAGCCGCCGGCAAGAAGCGCGACGACCGCGCCAATCGCGGCGAGCCGGCATGGCACGCATGGAGGCGCAGCGTTGGGAACGGATGGTTTTGTCACGACGACTCCTTGACTCTCGGATAGATGCACTCATCGGCAAACACCGAATTCGGCGATCTATTCCATTCGACATCCGGCGCGTCCGTTCCGTGTGCGCGCCGGCTATCGATACCATCAATTGACGCTGCCTGATGTCGCGGCGCCGCTCGCGACGTGGTTCGCGGCGGCCGCCTTGGCGGCGAGTGCTTCCTTGTTGTGCGCAACCTGCTGTGCAAAGATGGGATTCACATCCGGATACGATGTATCAGTGACGTAGTTGAGTCCGTTCTGTTGGGCTTCGATCAACTCCTGGTACACCTGAGCACGTGTCTTGCCTTCTGCAAAAACGCTCGACGAAGCGGCGAGAACGGCGAGGGACAATGCGGCAAAAGCGATCTTCTTCATGATGAACTCCAAAGAGTTTTATGCGGGTTTGCATGAGGGATAACCACGGGTTCGCGGCTTTTATTCCTGCCTTGGCGCTTCGTCAAAAACAAACTTCGAAGGTGGAATAAACTCACGCTTGCGTGTGTTCGCCACTCGATAGCTGAAATCCGACGAATGCCGACACCATGACCTCAACCGCCCCTCCCTCTGATTCGCCGCTTTCCGAAGCCGACATTCAGGCCTACGCCGATGGCACGCTGACGCCGGAACGCGCTGCGTTTCTGCAGGAATATCTGGGCAAGGATCCGGCGGAAGCACGTCGCGTGGCGTTCTACGGCAGGCTCAACACGCAGATGCAGCAGGCCTTCCAAACAACTGACGAACCTGTTTCGACCCGTGCTGAAGGTTGGCGCGGCGTACTCGAGCGGCTGAAGGCCGCGAAACGCCCGGGTAAGATGGTGAGCGTTCTCGGGGCACTCGTTCTGACGCTGGTCGCCGCGAGTGGCTGGCTCGCCGCCACCCAGGTCTCCCGCCAGGCACTCAACAATGCGGCCGTGATGGCGTTGGCGGAAACCGCCGCCGTACAGTACTCCGCGGCCTCACCGACGCGAACCGACGTATCCGCGCCCAACCTCGCGTCGATCGGTTTACGCCTGGTTGATCAAAGGGTCCTATCGCTAGGTCCCTTCCAACGCGCAGGCGAATTCATCTATCTGAACGGCGACAACCGCCCCGTCGTGCTGATTTCCACGCTGGCACTGCTGGCGCCGGCCCAGCCGCAGTGGGCCGCCCAGCGCATCGGCGAGATCCGCCTGCTGACCTGGACGGCGCAGTGGCAGCGCTTCGTGGTGGCCGGCGACGCCCGCACCCACGGCCTGATGCGCGCCGCCGACGTGATGACGATGCGCTAAGCCCTTTCCAGTTTTTTTCGCAACGCGACAAACACAACGGAATAAAATTCGCCCACGCGTGTTTGCACCTCGAATACGCGTGGTGGTTCAATCGACGGCCGCCCACCCGGCGCCTACGAGAAGCCCCACGATTGGGATAGAAAATGGATGTCCGTGACGAGTTGATGGAGCATGTGCCGCGCTTGCGGCGCTATGCGCGAGCGCTGATCAACAATCGCGATCTCGCCGACGACCTGGTGCAGGACACGCTCGAACGCGCGCTCGGCCGGACCGGCATGTTCCAGCCCGGCACGGATCTGCGTGCGTGGCTATTCACGATCATGCATAACGTGTTCGCCAATCAGGCGCGCAAGGCTTCGGCGCGCGCGGTTCACGTGGCGGTCGACGACGACAGCGTCCACGAAAGCGAATTTGCCGTGCCGTCCGATCAGACCCGTTCGCTGGAAATGCGCGACCTCGACTATGCATTGCAGCGTCTGCCGATGGAGCAGCGCGAAGTCGTGCTGCTGGTCGGTCTCGAGGAAATGAGCTACGCCGACGTGGCGCTGGCGCTGAACATTCCGATCGGCACGGTGATGTCGCGCCTTTCGCGTGGGCGCGAGCGGCTTCGGGCATTGATGGCGGGCACGCAGCCCGGTGCAAAATTACAGGTGGTGCGATGAGCGACCAACACACGCCGATCGGCGAAGAAGATCTGCACGCGTACGTGGACGGCACGCTGTCCGACGAACGACGCGTTGAGGTGGAGCGCGCGCTCGAACAGAACCCCGAGTTGGCCACACGCGTCAGCGATTATTTCTCGCTGAACAACATGTTTCATGAACGCTATGACCGCGTGCTGAGCGAGCCGGTGCCCAAACGTCTGCAAACACCTCTGGCCAGCGGGCGCCGCTGGCGCATAGCCGCCAACTGGCCGCAGTTCGCCGGGATGGCGGCAGCGCTGGTGTTGGGCGTGGGCATTGGCGTCGGCACGCATATGGGGCAGGACGTCGTGGTGCCGGTCGCCAGTCACTCCGACACGCGCCCGGTCAGTGCGGACAGTTCGGAAATGTTTGCGCGGCAGGCTGCAGTGGCGCATGTGGTCTATATGCCCGCCGTCGACCGTCCAGCCGAAATGACTGCGGATCACGAACAGGATTTCGTGCAGTGGCTGTCCAACCGGCTCGGCACCAACGTGCATCCGCCGATGCTGTCGAAGAGCGGTTTCAACCTCTCGGGCGGGCGCCTGTTGCCGGGCGCCGATGGCCCAACCGCGCAGTTCATGTATCGCGGGCCGAATGGCGAACGCGTGACGCTGTGTATTTCGCACCGTCAGGTGAACTCGAATACCACCGCGTTCAAGCTGTATCAGGACGGACCGGTGAACGTGTTCTACTGGGTCGACGGCGACTTTGGCTATGCGGTGTCAGGCGGGATCGATCGCAAGGTGCTGTTGCAACTGTCGCATGACGTGTACTCGCAATTGACGGGCGTCGCGCCGGGTTGAGATGCTGCATCAGATCGCGATAGCGGGTTCAGTTTGCCGAACCGCTACCGCGATCGAGCGACGCCGCGCGCATCGCGTCGCTCGGATTGGTGAAGAACTGCTGACGCAACTGCGCAATCTGCGCGTCGCGTTGCTGAGGCGGCAAGCCCTGTTTGTCGATCTGCGCGCGCTGGCTTGAATAGTCCGCATAGCGGGCTTGCCAGACGTCGTCAGCCTGCTGCATCTGCACGACGCGTTGCGCCGCTTCGGGTCCAAGTGTCTGCGTGATCTGCGCACGCATCGTATCGAGCGAACCGCCCTGCTTTTGCGCCTGACTGATCGCGTCGAGTGCGGCCTGCTGCTGGCGCGCCCTTTCGTGGGCTGCGCGTGTTTCCGGCGGCAATGTCGCGTCCAGTGCGGCGAGACGTGCCGTTTTTTGCGCCGCGCTCAACGAGCCATCTGACGCGATACGCAGACGTGCCAAATCCGTATGTTGCTGCTGCGATTCGGCGCCGAAGAACGGCTCGTTCCATTCACCCATCAAACGAGTGCCTAAGCCGTCGTGCTGGTCGAGCGAGAGTTGCAGCGCGTCGAGGTCCAGCTTTGCGCTGCTCTGGCTTTGGATCGGCGAGGTTTGTGGCAACTGGTCGAGCGCCGCTCGATACGCGTTGTAGCGCTGCCAGACGGTCACCGCTTCGTCGGCGGCCGGCGTGCCGTCGAGTTGCGCGGCGATCTGGCGACGCACCAAAGCATCGAGCGTCGCGGGAGAGATTTCGTTTTGCGCCGTCAGGAAGTAATCGAAGAAATCGCGGACCGCACGCGTGTGCGCGAGGTGGCCGCGGCCATCGGTTGGCAGATGCGGTGGCGACGAACCGTCGAGCGAAGCGGGCAATGCGCCGGCCGTCGACGTGCCGGCCACCATGTCCTTGCCCGAAACAAGCGTGGTTTGCGCAGAACTCGCTGCATTCACCGCGTGCAGCGCTGACGCATCATGCGCGGACGGCGGGCGGTTCAGCCACAATGCCGCGCCCGCCGACACCGCACCCACCGCCACGAAAACCAGCCACTGACTCCGCGCGCTGCCCCGCTGCCGATCCAATCGCCGCATCCGGTCACACGCCTTGCGTCTTCAGGCGGTTCGCCTGCGCGCGAATCACTGCCACCGGATCGGCCGCATTCGCGCCGCGCACGCCGAGCAACTGGTTGATCTCGTCGAGATGGTTCCACTTGTAGCTCGTGCCGAGCACCTTGCCGTAGAGCGCGCTGCACACCGAGACGAGTCCGTCGTTCTGTCCCGACTGACGGCTCAGCATGATCGTGCCGGTGCCGTACAGGACGAGTGTCGAAGGATCCAGGAGGTTGGCGGAATCGATTGGCGCGACGCTGGTGTCGGTAGCGCCGGGGATGCCCAGCACGGACGTCGGCTGAATCGCGCTGCCCGCCCACGAGTACAGCAGATGCGTGTTGCCGTTGACGGTTTCAGTCGCGGCGCCCGTTTGGCAGGAGCCTGGCGCACCGAGGCCGGCGCTCGGATAGCGCAAGTTGTAGGCCGCGGCGTTAGCCGTGGTCAGGGTTTGCAGCGCCGCTACCGCGTTCTGATTCGTGTTGTGATTACTACTCGTCAGGATGCCGAATATATTCGCAAACGCGCCGATGATCGGTGTCGAAAGACCGGTCGGATCTTTTTGCAATGCGTCCTGCACGAAGTCGGCGAACTCCGATCCGCGATGCGGCGTACCGATCGTGGTGACCGAAGCGACGAGTTCCGGCGCTACAGCCGCAACGTAGCGCGAGGTCAAGCCGCCCTGGCTGTGGCCGATCAGGTTCACCTTCTGCGCGCCGGTCGCGGCCAGGACCTGCTTAACGTAGGCGAGTAATTGTTCACCGCGGCCATTCGGCCCGTCATCGCTCTGAAAGCCCGACAGGTTCGCCACATACACGCTTGCACCGTGCTGCTGGAGGTCCGACTGAATGCCGTACCAGTAGTCGAGCACGCCGAGATATTTGTCGGTCCCGGTGAGGCCATGGACGAGGATGATCGGATAGCGGGTTGCCGCATAATCGTCGGCGCTGGTGGTCGACGTCGCGGCGACTGCGCGATCGATGGCAACCGGTGTAGCGATGGTGAGAAGCACAGCGAGCGGCGCATTGGCGACAGCGGCCGCAATCGCCCAGGCGACGATGCGAGAACCCTTCGATTTCGACATGTGACGGCCTCCGGTTGCGAAGTCCGCGTATTTAGCTATACAAATCGATCGAGGGCAATAGAGCCGGTCCTCCAAACTGCTTATGCTGCAGTGCGGTTTTAAGGTCTATCGCGGCGTTGCAATGCGACGGGCATTGAAGGTATCGAACTCAACAATGCTGCCTGGATTCGCGCTTGACTTGACCAACTCTCGCGGCGTAACGCCCAACAACCGCCCCATCCAATGCGCCATATGGCTCTGATGCGCAAAGCCCGTTTCCAGCGCGATCTGACTCGCGCTCAACCTGCCTTGAAGCAATAGCGCTCTCGCCCGCTCCACGCGCCGCTGCACGACATACTGATGCACCGGCATACCGAGCGTTTCGCGAAACAGCACCTTGAAATGCGGAACACTCAGCTCAGCGTGCACGGCGAGTTCGCCAAGCGTGAGGCGCTGATCGAGATGCGCTTCGATAAACTCGATCACGCGAGCGGCAGTCTTTGGCGCAAGCGTACGACGCTTGTTCTCGAGTTTGTCGAGCACCGGCGCGCTGCCGATCAGCCGCACCACCATCGCCGTACACAGGCTTTCGGCGTACAGCGGATCGGATGCATCGTCCGCTTCGAGTTCCGCGCGCAACGCCCAGGCCAGATGCTGAAAACGCGGGTCGCGCATCTGGAACTGCGGACGAAGCCGCGCTTCGCTCGTCTTCAATTCGAGTTGTTCGACAGTCCTCTGCGCGAAGTCTTCGCCAATCCACACACTGAAAATCGTGCAGGCGGCCTCATCAGTCCACTGTCCGTCGACGCCTGCGGGAATCACATCCGCATCGCCATGCGCCTGAATCCGCGAAAAGCGGCGCTCATTGCACATGCAGCGCGCCTTGACCGGCGCCCCGACATGCACACCCACGCGATGATATTTGAGCGCCGGAATCCGGTGCAGCCCGGCCGACACGTTGACCAGTTCAGCGCCGAAGCCCTGCCAGCCGAGCGTCTTGCTTGAGAGAAGCGCGATGCGGGAGCCACTGTGCGGCTGCGGTATCGGTGTCACGGCGTTCATTGCTTTTCCTCGTGGATGGCGGCAAACGTGTGTGCATTGTGCTGCGTTTTTCGCTCCTTCGCTTGACTCGCACCGCCTCAACACACGTGCTGCGCCGCCACAAGGAAAAACAATCATCCGAATCTGCGCATGACGATCCGTGCCCGCGCGTTTCTCCGTCGCCGGCTCCCTAAGATGACCGCATACCGACTCAGGAAGGAGCTCAACGTGTTCGTGATCTTTGGAGCAGCAGGCAATGTGGGCAGAGTGAGCGCGGCGGCGTTGCGCCGGGCGGGCCGCGAAGTGCGCGCGGTTGTGCGCGATGCCAGGCAAGGGGATGTACTAGCGAAAATCGGCTGTGAAATCGCCATCGCCGATCTGCTCGACGCAGCTTCGGTCGCGCGCGCTATCGAGGGAGCATCCGCGGTACAGATACTGTGCCCAGTGCCGCACGCAGACACCGATCCCGCCACCACGATGCGGCGCATGATCGACGTGAGCGCGGACGCATTGCGCGCCAACCCGCCGCAACGTGTGCTCGCGCTGTCCGACTACGGCGCGGAACACGCGAGCGGCACCGGCATCACGACGCTGTTTCACATCCTCGAAACGCAACTCGCGCCCATTGACTCGCAGTTGACGTTTCTGCGCGCAGCCGAACACATGCACAACTGGGCGCGCGTGCTGCCGATCGCGCTCGCGAGAGGCGTGCTGCCGAGTCTGCATCATCCGTTGAGCAAGCTGTTTCCGACGGTCGCCGCACAGGATGTCGGACTGCTGGCCGCTGAACTACTGCTCGACGACAGACCGGCGAAGGTATCGCCACGGGTGGTGAGTATTGAAGGTGAAACGCGCGTCAGCGCGTTAGACGTCGCACGCACGCTCGGTGCATTGGCGCACCGTCAGATCACGGCCTACGAAGCGCCACGCGGCGAATGGGCCGCCATGCTCCATGGCGCGGGACTCGGCGAGAACCACGCACGTCTCATCACGGATCTGTACGACGCGCACAACGCTGGCCGCATCGACGTCGAAACGGAGATCAGCGAGCGGCGCTTCGGCGCGACCTCGCTAGAGGGCGTGTTTGCGTCGATCCTGGCGCGTGTCACTGAAACTTCGGCTGAAACTTCAGCTGCAAAAGCAAGTGCAAACGCAAATGCGCGCTAAGCGGCACTCGTATCAGGAGAAATGAAATGCATACCTGCCCTTTGCTGCGCGCATCGATGGAATCGCGCAAGATCGTGGCGCATCGAATCTCTCGAACGCGCGCGACCACGAGCGCCCGCTACTGGACGGCGATCCGGGCAAGTCTTGCGGGACTGACAGGCTGGCGAGCACTTCGGGACGTGCTCAACGCAATCCCGAATAGCAACGACGACTTTGGCTTGTTCTGATTCGCCGCAGCCCAAACTCCACTCGGCTCGATACACCGTAGACACGCCGCAGATGCGTCGTCACCGCATCAAACGCCGCACTACATTGACGAAACCGACGCCGCAACGCCGGCCACCGTTTGCAAACGGTGGCCGGCTTGGCTTGCATGCGTCGATTATTCGTTCTCGTCGAAGTAGTGCCCAAACTTCAACTGTTTGGTACGGATATAGCGCTCGTTTTCCTCGCGCATCGGAATCGCCAGCGCGACGCGCTCGCATACCGGAATGCCATGCTTCGACAGCGTGTCGAATTTTTCCGGATTGTTGCTCATCAGGCGCACCGAGGTGACCCTGAGCGTGCGCAGAATGCCCGCCGCGGAATCGTATTCGCGCGAGTCGTCGGGCAAGCCGAGATCGAGATTGGCCTCGACGGTGTCGCGGCCCTGCTCCTGCAACGCATACGCGCGAATCTTGTTCGACAGGCCAATGCCGCGCCCTTCGTGGCCGCGCAGATACAGCAGCACGCCGCAGCCTTCAGCCGCGATGTAGCGCAGCGCCAGATCGAGTTGTTCGCCGCAATCGCAGCGGTACGAGCCGAGCACGTCGCCCGTCAGGCACTCGGAGTGCAGGCGCGTCAATACGGACGACTGGTTTGCGACGTCGCCCATCACGAGCGCGAGATGTTCGGCGCCGCTATCGGCCACGCGAAACACGTAGGAAGTAAACGTGCCGTAGCGCGTGGGGAGCGTGGCGGTAGCGTCGAGGACGACGCACTCGCCGCTGGGTGCGCCGTCTGTTGCTTGCGACGGATCGTGAGACGTGAGCATGGCGTTGGACAATGGTGCTGACATGAACCCGCAAAATTGGGATGCGGTATGGACCGGCAGTTTACCGCTAATCGGCACGCCGCGCCCGGATGCCCGCGCGCCGCGTACGAAACCGGCGCGCGTCACATGGCTACCTGAGTTGAACGCGCCGCGCGCCACAGGTATTCCCGAGGTCCTTCCGCCGCGCGCCGCGCCTATACTGGAATAGCCTGTCCCTCACGACAGCGCGCCGCATCGGCGTGCTGCACTGCGAAACGGAGTTGCTCCATGACAAGCGTTGCACAGCTTCTTAAAACTAAACCGAACAACACCACCGTCTTCACCGTCGGGGCCGACGATTCCGTCTACGACGCGATCAAGCTGATGGCTGAAAAAGGTATCGGCGCACTAGTCGTGACGGACGGCGACAGCATCGCCGGGATCGTTACGGAGCGGGACTATGCGCGCAAGGTGGTCCTGATGGACCGTTCGTCGAAGGCTACGCCGGTGCGCGACATCATGAGCAAAGCCGTGCGCTTTGTCCGCCCCGACCAGACCACCGATGATTGCATGGCCTTAATGACCGAACGGCGCATGCGCCACTTGCCGGTCATCGAAAACGATCGCCTGGTCGGCATGGTGTCGATCGGTGACCTGGTGAAGAACATCATCGCCGAGCAGCAATTCACCATTCAGCAACTCGAGTTCTATATCCACGGCGAACGCCCCTGAGATTCGCGGCATATCGCAGGCCGCGCCACTCGCCGGGCGCAGCGCACCGCCGAACGGGGCGCAAAAAAAGCCCAATCCTTGAAAAAGGTTGGGCGAAGCTACCTTGCGGCAGCGGAGGTTCCTGAATTGTGGACCGCGAGAATGCACGCCGCATAAAGCGCGCATGTGCCTCGCCACATCACATTGCTGATTGGCTGCTAAACGCGGAACGTGCGCTCAGCGGATTCACGCACGCCCCGCTTCGATCAGATCAACTGCCGGCCGGACCAGCCGGCCGCCAAACTTAGTTGCCAAACCTGGTTGCCAAACTTGGTTGCCAAACTTAATTACCAAAATAAACCGACTTCGGGCCGGACATCGGTTGCAAGACGCCACCCGCTTGCGACGAACCGCTTACCGCGCCACCGTAACCACTCGTATCGGCGACGGGTTCCTGCGTCTGCGCGACTGCCGGATTTTGCGCCTGCACACGGCTTTCGGCGGCTTGAGCGTCGCCCGGATAGTTCGTGTCGTTGCTGGCGGCCGGGTTGTAGCCCGCTTGTTCAAGCTGGATCAACTGACTGCGGACTTCCGCGCGGGTCGCGGGCTGGTCGCTCGATTGAGCGAACGAAGCAACTGGGGCGGCGAGAACGGCTGCAATGGCGATTGCCTTGATGAGCGATTTCATGACTAAACCTCCAGATCTGTTTTTTAGCTTCGCTTGCCACACCATGTGAGAAGCGAGTGATTTCAGTCTAGTCACCCAATCATCGCGGGAAAACCCTTAATTGCGAGATAGATAATTGTTAAAAACGCAAGAGTGTGGCGAAACTTACCGCCAAACTCGATTGAAGGCTTCGTTTTACCGTAATAATTGTCGGGATCGTAACCTTTCTGTCTGATGGTTCGAAAATGCGTCCCCACCGAGCGTGTTTTGCCGCTTTGCCTGACGCAAATTGTCAGTTTGGCGTACTCGTCAACGCCTCGGCATGCGGCGGCAGCAGCAATTTTCGCGGTCCGCTGACGAACGCGCTGCCGGGTTCGAAAAACCGTAACGGCCGATGCATCTCACGCGACAAGCCGATGCGCGTCGTCACGCCGATCGGCACATCGCCCGTCTCGATCACGCCAATCCACAGGCCATGCCCACTGCAAAGATCGCGGCCGTCAAACGACTGGTCGATACCCAAGGCCGTGGTGAGCCGGCCAGGACCGCGCGCGAGATCGCGCAACGGCACGCCAGCCCGCCGCGCCTCCATCAGCGGCAAGCCTTCCAGCGGCTCGATCGCGCGAATCAGAATGCCGGCACCGACCTCTTCCGCTTCCGCCGACATGTTCAGCATGTACGACAGCCCATACGTAAGCCGGATATACGCGTGGCCGGGGGCGAGAAACATCGAGCCGTTATATGGGCGGCGGCCCGCAAACGCGTGGCTGGTTGAATCCCCGAGCGGATACGCCTCAGTTTCGACAATACGGCCGCTGATACGGCCTTCGGGAAGATCCTGCACCAGATATTTGCCGATCATGAACCGGGCCAGCGCAACGGTATCGAGCGGTAAATCGTCACGAAGCAATGGGAGGATGGGTAGAGGCTGATTCGGCATGCGGTTCGGACGAGTCGTTGAGCGCAAAGCGCAGGGTTCGATAGATGCGCGGTCTACCCATGCAGCGGGCACGCCAACGGGCGTGCAACCCGCGCCGCATCAAGCGGTGAACCGCCATCGGCCTGCCTTCATCGGCCCATTCGTTGTACCAAAACCTCATTTCCTGGCACCGACGCATTCACCATGGCACTAATTGGAGTATCGTGTGTTTCCGGCTTGCAGGACAGCCTTTGCCGGCATGCGTGTGCTTAGGCGCGCCTGATCCGCTTACAGATGGCAAGAAGTCGCACGACCGCAGCAACGTTCCATTCAGATTTGATCCCGAAGTACCCGCTGGTGCAGTACACCGGCCCATCCCCGGGCCGTCGTATTCATGACAATAGGAGAGAGTTGAATGAAAGCATTCCAGGCAATCAAGATGGTCGGCGGTGCGCTGATCGTTCTGGCGTCCATCAATGCGTACGCGCAAAGCAGCGACGCTGCAGCCCCGGCGGCTCCCATGGCGGCTTCGTCCGCACCTAGCGCCAAGTCGGTCAAGGCCGCCAACCGCGCATTGGGACGTAAAGTGCGCAGCGCGCTGTCGAAGACCAAGGGCCTGAGCGTGACCAACATCACCGTGCGCGCTCGTGGCGGCGCAGTGACGCTGGCCGGCACAGTGCCTGAGCAGCCGCAAGTCGACCTGGCAACCCAGGCCGCGCAAGGCGTGCCGGGTGTGACGTCGGTCAAGAACGCACTGACGATCCGTCCGGTCGGACAGTAATCCGCTTCAGGCAGTCGTCGCGCTACATCCGGACGCAACGCTTCATCACGAAGCGGCGCGTCCGGACCGAAACATCCGGATTCTTTCCTTGAAGCTGCCAACCTGGCAGTGGCGGTCTGATGAAGTGTCACCCATCGAAACCGCGCCGCATTTTCCGCGCATTCCCGCGCGACTCAATCCTTCAGGTGCAGATGAGCCGCAGGTTGCCTTGCCGCCTTCGCCACTGCGTCGGCACGATCCGTCGTACGGGCTGACAAAGCCTCGTCCGCCGAAAATTATCCTTTATAATTTAATGCGTTAGGGCGCATTGTTGACAGGATGGTTTAGGTCTTGCGCCCGCTCCAAGGTCTCATCGGCGCCCGTCCGCGCACGCCGCGCCCGTCCAAGACACACCACAAGAACACGCAATGAAAGGAAGCCCTGAATGACCACGCCCGCGACCGTTTTGCCCCGCTGGACCATTGCCGCGCCCTTTGTTGCCTGGATCGTGCTGGGCGTCGCGTATGCCTTGCCGGGCAACGGGCTGCTACTCGCGCTGATCGGGGTCGCGCTGTGCGCCGCCGTGTTCACAGCGGTGCACCATGCGGAAGTCGTCGCGCATCGCGTCGGCGAGCCGTTCGGCACCCTGGTGCTGGCGGTGGCCGTCACGGTGATCGAGGTCGCGCTGATCGTTTCGGTTATGTTGACGTCCGGGCCGGAAAAGGCCGGTCTCGCGCGCGACACCGTATTCGCCGCGGTGATGATCGTCTGCAATGGGATCGTAGGCATCTGCCTGCTGGTGGGCGGTATCCGGCATCGCGAGCAGGACTTTCAGAGTCGCGGCGCTGCGGCCGCGCTGGCGGTGCTCGCGTCGTTGTCCGTGTTGACCATGGTCATGCCGAACTACACAACGACCAGCGCCGGCCCGGTATTGTCGTCGTCGCAACTGGCGTTCGCAGGAGTGTCGTCGCTGGTGCTGTATGGGGTGTTCGTGTTCGTCCAGACCGTGCGGCATCGCGACTACTTTCTTGCCGACGTTCCCGACGAGGACGTCCATGCCGCCCCGCCAAGTACCGGTGTCGCGCTGGCAGCCGGCGGCTTGCTGGTGGTGTGCCTGGTCGCCGTCGTGTTGCTGGCGAAAGTGCTCTCGCCAGTGGTTGAAACCGCGGTGAAGAATGCGGGCGCGCCGCCGGCGGTGGTCGGCATTATCATTGCCGCGCTGGTGCTGTTGCCGGAAGGGCTCGCCGCCGTACGCGCGGCGCGCGCCGATCGCTTGCAGAACAGCCTGAATCTCGCACTCGGCTCGGCGCTGGCCAGCATCGGGTTGACCATCCCAACGGTCGCCGTGGTGTTCTTGTGGACCGCTCAGCCGCTCATCCTCGGTATCGACGGCAAGGAAACCGTGCTGCTGGTGCTCACTTTGATCGTCGGCACCCTGACGCTCAGTTCCGGACGCACGACGATCCTGCAAGGCGCCGTGCATCTGTCGCTGTTCGCGGCGTATCTGTTTCTGTCCTTCGCGCCCTGACGATAAGGCTCGGGGCCGCGCTCCACGCAAACAACCGGCCCCTCTCCTTACTCCTCCCAATGCTCCGCAATCCAGTCGCGGAACAGATTCAGCTTCTGCTGATGCGCGACTGAATCCGGATACACGAAGTAATACCGCCAGCCGGTCTTGAGCACCGTATCGAACGGCCGCACGAGACGCTTGGCCGCGACATCTTCGTCGATCAAGGCGAGATCGCTGATGGCGACACCGAAACCCTGCAAAGCGGCGTTGGTCGCCATATCGAGCGTGTCGAAGCTCGGGCCGTGTTCAGCGTCAATCGCCGGCGCATTCGCGGCATCCACATCGGTCACCTTGGCGAGCCACATCTTCCAGTCGCGGTGGTCGCGCGTTGGATGCAGCAGCGTGTGGCGCGCCAGATCCGCCACCTCGTCCAACGGTTTGTCTTTCAGCAGATCCGGCGCACACACCGGCGTCAGACGCTCCTCGAATAAGGGCACCGCCTGCACATCCGCGCCCGGTGACGAGCCATAGATGATCGCTGCATCGAACGGCTCGAGCTGGAAGTCGACGTCGTGCTGCCAGGTGGTGGTGATCTGAACGTGCAGCTCGGGATACTCGGCCTGGAAGCGCATGATCTTCGGCAACATCCAGCGCATGACGCAGGTCGGCACTTTCAGCGCGAGATCGGTGCGTTGACGCGTGAGGCGCAGCGATATCTCCTCGATACGCGCGAAGCTCTCCTTGACTGCCGGCAGCAGCAGTTCGCCTTCGGCGGTCAGCGTCAGGCCTTTCGCATGGCGCTTGAAGAGCGGAAACTTGTAGTAGTCCTCGAGCGCGATGATTTGTCGGCTTACCGCGCCTTGTGTCAGGCATAGGTGGTCAGCGGCGCGCGTGAAGCTGCGATGCCGCGCGACGGTTTCGAAAATCTGCAGCGCGTTGAGCGGCGGGAGACGTCGCATCTGGATGAGTCCGGTCAGGGATCAGGAAAAGTCATTGCGCGGGCGGCCGGCGTTGCGTGCCGTCGCGCCCCTTGAACCAACAGGATACGCGATAAGAATATTTTTCACGGGTTGCGCGCGAGCAAATATGCATGCATTTCGCTCATGACGTGGCTGTCAATTCCGCCCTGGGCGCGCCGGCTTGCACCGACTGAGGGCAGACCCTGCCGGACACCGCACCAGAACCGAGCTTTCCTCATACCTCCCTGCGACCCGCGCGCGCGAAAAAATCATGGACGTTAACCCCGATACGCCACTGGATTGGCGTTCCCACGGACTACGGCAAAGCCGCCGCTAGCGTCGCGCGACAGCCGGCCCATGAGATTCCGTCATGCGCTCCATGCGCATATTTCGTTTGTTGAGGGATTTTGGCAAACCTAGAGTGCATCAACACGCAACGCACCCGGTAACGCGTGAGGTTGGGTAGTTGGAGTTGAGTACAGCAAGCAGCGCAAATGGGCGATGCAGCGGCAGCGGTCAGAGCGAAACTCACCAGGCAACAGGCGTTCAACACAGGAGACCGCCATGCAAGAGATCAAACGGGGTAGAAGGCAGGCCATCAAGGCAATCGGCGCAGCACTCGCGGCGTCCAGTTTGCCGATGCCGTTCATCAATCTGCGGGCACAGGAGCACAACTTCTCCGGCAAGACACTGCGCTTGCTGACCTGGTCGGACGACACCGGCGCCGCCGCCTTGCGCAACATCGCCGCCACGTTCACGGCGAAGACCGGCGCCAAGGTCATCGCCGACCGCGCCGACGGCACCTCCGGCATGGTCGCCAAGGTCAAGGCCGCGGGTGACCGGCCGACTTACGACGTCATCACGCTGGCGGGCGTCGGCGCGGCGGGTCTCGGCGACGCGGGTCTGCTGATGAAGCCCGATCTCGACAAGCTGCCGAACCTGAAGGAGGTTGCGCCGCAATACCGCACGGGCGCGAATGGCTTCGGCGTGGGTTATCTGCTGTGGTCGGACGGGTTGATCTACAACACGTCGACGGTCAAGACGGCGCCGTCTTCGTACGAAGCACTGTGGGACCCGAAGTACGCCGGACGCCTCTTCCTGCCGCCGCCCGAGTGGGCCGAAGCGGTGGACCTCGCGATCATCGCCGCGAAAATGAACGGCGGCTCGCAGCAGAACATCGAGCCGGGCTTCAAGAAGCTGATGGAACTGAAAGATCACGTGATGACGCTCGGCGAAAACCCGAACCAGGTGGCCGATCTGTTCCGCACCGGCTCGCTCGATATCGGCGGCATCTATTCGCCGGCCTTTTTCCCGGACCAGATCCGCAAGCCCGAGTACAAGATGGGCGTGACCTACGGCATGAAGGAAGGCTTCGCCACGCAGCTGATGTTCACGGTGATCCCGAAGTCGCATCCCGCCGACAGCGATCTGATCCACGCCTTCATCAACCATTCGCTCGACGCCGGCGTGCAAGGCCGCATGGCTGCCGACGTGCTGAACGGACCGGTCAATTCGAAGGCGGTGATTCCGGCCGAGAGCCGCGCGTTCGTGCCGAGCCCGAAGCAGATCGCCGAGAAAGCCATCCTGCATGACGACAAGGCGCTCGCCGTCGTGCAGCCGGCGTGGATCAAGCGCTACACCGAAATTTTCTCGGCATGACCGCGATGCTCGCGCGTTTTTCGCGGCGTGCCTCGTCGGCGTCGGACGCTGCGTCCGGTGATGCGTCGGGCGCGGCTTCCGGTTCGCCCGGCGCCGCTTCCCGCGCACCGGACGAGCAGGCGTCCTCGGCGCTCGCGAAAGCGCGCCCCTGGATTCTGCTCGCGCCAATCCTGCTGTTTCTCGCCATTCTCGGCGCGGCAGCGCTCGTCGTGCTGCGCATGAGCTTCGGTACGCAAGGCAACGAATGGCGCGGCTTCACGCTGCAGAACTATGCCGATCTCATCGACGGTTATTTCCTGAAGTCGCTGTGGCTCACGTTGAGGCTCGCTTTTCAAAGTATGGTCTGCGCCGTGCTTCTGGCGATTCCTGTTGCGTTGGCAATGGCGCGCACCAAGTCGCGGCTCGCGCGGCGGCTGTTGCTTGCAGGCGTGCTTCTACCCTTGCTCGTCAATCTGCTGCTGCAAGGCTATGGCTGGCTGATCATTCTCGGCCCGGCCGGTCTGCTCAATCACGCGCTGCTCGGCAGCGGCCTCGTCGACCGCCCGGTGATGTGGCTGTATCGCGAACACGGCGTGTTGCTCGGTCTGATTCAGACGGCGTTTCCTCTGGCCGTGCTGCCGTTGTCGAGCGCAATGCGCGCGGTTTCGAGCTCGTATGACGAAGCCGCGGCCACGCTCGGCGCGACGCGTTGGCAAACGCTGCGTCATGTGTTGCTGCCGCTCGCCATGCCGGGCCTTGTGTCGGGCGCGTTGCTCGTGTTCGCCTACAACGCCAGTGCATTCGCCGTGCCCCTGCTGCTAGGCGGACGCCGCGTGCCGATGCTCGCCGTGCTGGTCCACGACCAGGTCGCGCCCTTGCTGAACTGGCCCGCCGCTTCGGCATCGGGCGTCGTATTGATGGTCGCGACACTTACCGTGATGGCACTGTCGCAGCGCCTCGTGCGCCGCACACAACGTCTCGCCGAGGAGCCTCACGCATGAGCACGCCGATCCAGACTCCCCTGACGCGCCCTCCGCGTTCACCGCGCCTGCCGCGTTTGCCGACCACCATGCCCGGCCAGCTCGGCAAAGCCACCGCGCTGCTCGCCGCGATCGTGCTGTTTCTCGCCGCGCTGCCGATCCTGACGATGATCACGATGTCGTTCAGCGCCGCCGACACGCTCGAATTCCCGCCGCACGCTTACGGCCTCCATTGGTACCGCGCGGCGTGGCACAGCTTCGTCTCGCCGGACGCGAGCGACTCGCTCTCGATGGGCGCCGCGCTCAGCACGAGCCTGATCGTCGCGCTTTCGACGATGGTGATCGCCACGCTCGTCTCGGTGCCCGCCGCTTACGCACTGAGCCGCTACCGTTTTCGCGGCAAGCCCGCGGTCGAACAACTCGTGGCGTTGCCGCTCGTCTATCCGCTGGTGATGCTCGGCTTGTCGCTCTTGCTAGTGTTCAACGTGCTGCCGATCGAACTCGGCGTATTCCGTCTGATCATCGCGCACGTGATTCTGGCGCTGCCGTTCACCGTGAAAAATTGCGCGGCGTCGGTGGCCTCGATCGGCCCGGAGTTCGAGGAAGCCGCCTGCGTGATGGGCGCGAGCCCGAGCCGCGCGCTGATCGATGTGATCCTGCCGCTGATGCGCCCCGGCATTCTCGCCGGCATGCTGTTCGCGTTCATCGTCTCGTTCAACGAATTCACGGTGACCTTCTTCCTGTACGGCATCGACACGATGACGCTGCCGGTGTGGCTCTACAGCCGCACGGTGTCGTCGCTCGATCCGACCGTGTTCTGTTTCGCCGTATTCATCGTCGCGATCGACTTCGCGCTGATCTGGCTGCTCGAAAAGCTGATCGGCGACGAAGGGGTGGCGCTTTGACCGCCCTTTCGATTCGCGCTGCGCTGACGCCTTTTTGCTGGAGCATTCGATGACCCATCTGACCTTGCAGGCCGTGACCAAGCGTTTCAACGCGGCCTATGCCGTCGACAGCGTCGATCTGAGCGTGCCCGACGGCAAGCTGGTGTGCTTTCTCGGGCCGTCCGGCTGCGGCAAGACCACGCTCCTGCGGATGATCGCCGGGCTGGAAACGCCGAGCTCGGGCAGCATCAATTTTGCCGGCCGCGACATCACGCATCTGCCTGCGAACCAGCGCGACTTCGGCATGGTGTTCCAGTCGCTCGCACTGTTTCCGCATATGACGGTGGCGCAGAACGTCGCGTATCCGCTCAAGCTGCGCAAGACCGCGAAAGATGCGCAAGCGCGCCGCGTCACCGAATTGCTGGAGCTGATCCAGTTGCCGCACATGGCGAACCGGCCGGTCACGCAACTCTCCGGCGGCCAGCGCCAACGCGTGGCGATTGCGCGTGCGATCGCCTCGCAGCCGAAACTGCTGCTGCTCGACGAACCGCTCTCCGCGCTCGATGCGAAGCTGCGCGAAGCGATGCAGGTCGAGATTCGCCTGCTGCAACAGCGTCTCGGCATCACGACGATCATGGTCACGCACGACCAGCGTGAAGCGATGACGATGGCCGACGAGATCGTGGTGATGGAAAAAGGCCGGATCGCCCAGGTCGGCAAGCCGCTTGATATTTATCGCGATCCGGTCAGCGAATTCGTCGCCGACTTCATCGGCCTCGGCAACATCCTGCCGGTCAGCTACGACGGCGCGGGCAGCGTCAGCCTGCCTGGCGGAAGACGCATTGCGGTTGTTCAACCGGCACGGATGCCGGAATCCAGCAGCGATATCCGTCTGCTGATCCGGCCGGAAGACGTGTGCGTCAAAACGGCGTCCAGCGATGCCGGGCAGAACCGGCTCGCCGGCACGGTGACTTTTATCCGTGACGTGGGGGCGTCGCTGGAAGCCACGATCGATTGCGCAGGATTCACGCTGACTGCCGCGACCACGCCGCGCGAAACGCCGGGCCTCACGCTCGGCATGCCGGTGTTCGCGGAATTGCCACCGCACGCGTGCAAACTGATCGCCGCCCGTGCGGCGCACTGAAACGTGCCGCTGAAGCAAGGCATCGAAACGCGTCGCTGAAGCGTTCACTGAAACCCATTCCAATACCGAGTTTTCGACAGAGGAAAGACCATGAATCAGCCCCAAGTTGCTCAATCGAACGCACGCCGCGTCTTCGCCACCCTCGCCGCGACGCTCGCCTTCACCGGCCTCGGCGCACTGTGCGCCTTTTCGTCGGCCGCACATGCGGACGCGCTCGACAACATCGCCAAGTCCGGCACGGTACGCATCGGCGTATTCGAGGACTATCCGCCGTTCGGTTCGATCGGCCCGGACATGAAACCGATGGGCTACGACATCGACGTCGCCAACCTGATCGGCAAGTCGCTCAATGCGAAGGTCGAACTCGTGCAGGTGACCGGTGACAACCGCATGGCCTACCTCGCCGACCACAAGGCTGACATGCTGCTTTCAGTCGGCCAGACGCCGGAACGCGAAAAGGTGATCGACTTCTCGCAGCCTTACGCGCCCTACTACCTCGCCGTCTTCGGCCCGAAAACGCTGCCCGTGAAGAACGCCGCCGACCTCGCCGGCAAGTCGATTTCGGTTGCGCGCGGCACGCTGGAAGACCTGAGCGTGACCAAAATCGCGCCGCCCAGCGCGAACATCAAAAGATTCGACGATCCTAACGGCGCAATTTCGGCGTTTCTTTCTGGTCAGGTACAGTTGATGGTAGTCGGCAACGACGTCGGCGCAACCATTCTCGCGCGTCATCCGGCGAACGATCCGGAGCAGAAGTTCTCGCTATTCAGCTCGCCGGATCACGTCGGTTTGAACAAGAACGAGCCGCGTCTGAAGCAGAAAGTCGACGAAACGATTGCCAAGGCCCGCAAGGACGGCACCATGAACGCGATTTCGCAGAAATGGCTGCGTGCGCCGCTGCCGGCCGACCTCTGAACCTTTATTGCGCGGACCGGCCAGGCCGGCCCGCGCCGGAGTTTGACCACACGATGAGCGCCACGCCATGACTTATGCGTTCGATTTCAGCGGCTTCGGCCTCTATGCGGGGCTGCTCGCGCGCGGCGTCGCCGTCACGCTGGGGCTGACCGCCGTGTCCACCCTGCTCGGCGGTCTCGTCGGCATTGGAGGCGCGAGCATTGCGGTGGCCGGGCCGAAGTGGGCGCGCTGGGTGGTCGCGACTTATGTCGAGTTGATCCGCAATACGCCCTTCATCGTGCAGTTGTTCTTCATCTTTTTCGGCTTGCCGAGCCTCGGCATTCATATCGACGAGGTGCAGGCCGCGATTCTGGCGATGACCGTCAATCTCGGCGCGTACGCGATCGAAATCGTACGCGCCGGTATCGACTCGATTCCGCGCGGTCAGGTGCAGGCGGCGCAAGCGCTCGGCCTGCATGGACGGCAAGTGTTTCGCTACGTCGTGCTGCCGCAGGCGATTGCCAACGTATTTCCCGCGCTGCTGAGCCAGGTGCTGATCGTGATGCTCGGTTCGGCGGTGGTCTCGCAGATTTCGGTGCCCGATCTGACCTATGCGGCCAACTTCATCCAGTCACGCAATTTCCGCTCATTCGAGAGCTACGTGATCATCACCGCGACGTACCTGGTGTTGTCGATCGTGTTGCGGCAACTCATGAACCGGCTCGGCCGTGGCCTCTTCGCGGGCCGCGTGGCTCGCGGCGGCAGCGACAGCGCGCCGCGTAACTGGCGCACCCGCCTGATGTGGCGCGCCGCCCGCACTTTGCCGACGGAGCGTTGATCATGGTCGAATTCACGCTGTGGGACATCGCCCGCAATCTGTTGCTCGCCGCCCGCTGGACGGTGTTGTTGTCGCTGATCGCGTTTGTTGGCGGTGGCATTGTCGGGTTGATCCTGCTCGCGATGCGCGTGTCGCCGTTGCCGTGGCTGCGGCGAATCGTGGTGGTGTACGTGGAAGTGTTTCAGGGCACGCCCTTGCTGATGCAGCTGTTTCTGGCGTTCTTCGGCCTGCCCTTGCTGGGTGTCGATGTGTCGCCCTGGGTTGCGGCGGCCGTCACGCTGACGCTTTACACCAGTGCGTATCTGGTCGATATCTGGCGCGGCTGCGTGGAAGCCGTGCCGCGTGGTCAATGGGCTGCGGGCGCGAGTCTAGGCATGACGTTCAGTCAGCAATTGCGCTACATCATCTGGCCGCAGGCGCTGAAGATCGCCGTGGCGCCCACAGTCGGCTTCCTTGTGCAGGTGGTGAAGAGCACGGCGCTCGCGTCGATCATCGGCTTCACGGAATTGACCAAGACCGGCACGATGATCACGAACGCCGCATTCCGCCCGTTCCCGATCTACGGAATGGTCGCGATGATTTACTTCGCGATGTGCTTCCCGTTGACGTGGTATGCGCGCGTGCTGGAGAAGCGGCAGAAGGTGGGGCAGCACCGCTAGCATTTTCTGCGGGGCTATAAAAAAGCGGCAACCGTTTTGCACGGTTGCCGCTTTTTTTGTTTTCGGGCCGATGCTTCTATCGAGCCGCCTGGGTCGACTTCCGCAACTTCGCTACGTCACCCGCCGCGACAGGCGACCCACCGTTATTCCACCCGGCCCGCACGAAGGTCAGTACATCGGCGATCTGCTGGTCGTTGAGCACCGGTGCGTACTTCGGCATCGGATACGGCGCGGGAATACCGCCGATCACCAGATCCTCCGTACCGTTCAACGTCACATTGATCAGCGAGGACGAGTCCTTCTCCAGCACGTTCGGATTCCCGGCCAACGGTGCGAGCATTGGCGCAAAGCCGCGTCCATCGACACCATGGCAGTGCATGCAATACGCCGTATAAACGCGCGCACCGGCATCGTTCGCGGGACGGTTCAGCGATACCTTCGTCGCTTGTGGATCGTACGTATAAGGCGGCGAGCCACTGCCGCCCGCCGGCGGTAGCGATTTCAGGTAGGTGGACATCGCGGCGATGTCGGTGTCGTTCATGCCCTGCGTGCTATTGTTGATCACGCTGGTCATCGAACCGAATGCCGACGCATGGCGATTGGCGCCGGTCTTCAGGAACGCCTGCAGATCCTGATCGTTCCAGCGACCGAGGCCGACGTTGTGCTCGCCGGTCAGGTTCGCGGCGAACCAGCCGTCGAGCACGCCGCCCGTCAGGAACGCGCTGCCGCTTTCATCCAGCGCCTTCTCCTGAAACGCGATACCGCGCGGCGTATGACACGAGCCGCAATGCCCCAGACCCTGAATGAGGTATGCACCGCGATTCCACGCGACATCCTTGCCCGGCTTGTCCTGATAGGCGCCCTTCTCCAGGAACACCATGTTCCAGAACTTCAGCGGCCAGCGCATGTTCAAGGGCCATTTGATGTCCGGCTCGCGATTCGCCTGCAACACCGGCGCGACGCCGTTCATGAAGTACGCGTACAGCGCTTTCATGTCTTCGTCGTTGACCTTTGCATACGACGGATACGGCATCGCCGGATACAGGTTGTGCCCGTCTTTCGCGACGCCTTCGCGCATCGCTTTCGCAAAGTCCTCTTCCGTGTAACTGCCGATGCCGGTTTGCTGATCCGGCGTGATGTTGGTGGTGTAGATCTGGCCCATCGGCGTGGTCATCGGCAGGCCGCCCGCAAACGGCTTGCCCTTCGGCGCCGTATGGCAAGCAACACAATCGCCCACCTTCGCAAGATAGGCGCCGCGTTGCACCAGTGCCTGATCCGCCGCTTGTACCGGAGCTTGGGTGAGGAACGGCAACGCCACACACAGCGCTGCACCGAAACCCTTGAATGTGTTTTTCATGTTGGGCTCTCAGGCGGTTTGTAGTTGACTGCCGACCGGCAATTGCCGCAGCCGCTTGCCGGTGGCCGCAAAAATCGCGTTCGTCAGAGCCGGCGCGAGCGCCGCCGTACCCGGTTCGCCGATGCCGCCAGGCGCCTCGCTGCTCTTCACGATATGTACCTCGATCGGCGGTGCCTGATCGATGCGCAGCATCCGGTAGTCGGTGAAGTTGTTCTGCTCCACGCGACCGTCCTTGATCGTGATTTCGCTGTAGAGGGCCGCCGTGATGCCGAAAATGATGCCGCCCTGTACCTGCGCTTCGATCGTGTTCGGGTTCACCACCATCCCGCAATCGACCGCGCACACCACACGCTTGACCGCCACCTCGCCCTGATCGACCGCGACGTCGACCACCATCGAAAAGAAGCTGCCGAACGCATGCATCACCGACACGCCGCGCCCTTGACCCTTCGGCACCGCACTGCCCCAGTTCGCCGCCTGGGTGGCGGTATTGAGCACGTTCAGCGCACGCGGCGTTTTGCCTAGCAGATCCTGACGGTATTTGACCGGATCGATTTTTGCCTGTGTGGCGAGTTCGTCGATGAAACTCTCGACCACGAAGGTGCCGCGCGTCGGCCCCACGCCGCGCCAGAATGCAGTCGGCACCGCGTGCGGCTCCTGGCGCACATAGTCGATCAGTTGATTCGGCAAGTCGTACGGCAGATCCGAGGCGACTTCCACCGCATCCGGGTCGATCCCATTCTTGAACGCGGGCGGCGCGAAACGCGCCAGGATCGACGAGCCGACAATCCGATGCTGCCACGCAATCGGCTTGCCATTCGCGTCGAGGCCGGCGGAGATCTTGTCGTAGTAGTACGGCCGGTACATGTCGTGCTGGATATCTTCTTCGCGCGTCCACACCACCTTCACGGGCGTCGACACCTGCTTGCCGATCTTGACCGCCTGCGTGACCATGTCGAACTCGAGCCGCCGGCCGAAGCCGCCGCCAATCAGATGGTTGTGCACGACGATCTTGTCAGCCGGCAAACCAGTGACGGCAACCGCGGCGTCCACTACCCGCGTCGGCACTTGCGAACCGAGCCAGACATCGCAACCGTCGGGCCGCACATGCACCGTGCAGTTGATCGGCTCCATCGTGGCGTGCGCGAGGAACGGCTGCTGATACACGGCGTCGACGCGTGTCTTCGCGTTTGAAAACGCGTTGTTTACGTCGCCGTCTTTACGCGCCACCGCACCGTTTTGCTGCGCGGCCTTGGCAAGATCGTCGACGATCTGCTTCATCCCGATCTGCGCGCCCGCACCTTCGTTCCATTTGATATCGAGCGCCTGCAAACCGCGTTTGGCGGCCCACGTGTGATCGCCGATCACGGCGACCGCGTTATCGACTTTGACGACCTGGCGCACGCCGGGAATCTTCTTCGCGTTGGTATCGTCGACGCTCGCGAGCGTGCCGCCGAACACAGGGCAGTTCGCGATGGCCGCGTAGACCATGTCGGGCACGCGCACGTCCAGTCCGAACATCGCCGTGCCGTCGACCTTCTCGGGTGAATCGAGGCGCTTCACCGCGGTGCCGATCACCTTGAAGTCTTTCGGATCTTTCAACTTGACGTTCTGCGGGGCGGGGAGTTTGGCCGCGGCCGTCACCAGTTGACCATAGCCAATGCTGCGATTGCTCGCAGCATGAATCACCTGACCGGCTTCTGCATGACAGCTTGCCGGATCGACTTGCCATTGCTGCGCGGCAGCGCTGATCAATATGGTGCGCGTGGTCGCGCCAGCCCGGCGCATCGGCTCCCATGCATAGCGGATCGACGTCGAGCCGCCGGTGAGCTGGCCGCCGAGCAGCGGATCCATGAAGAGCTTTTCGTTCGGCGGCGCATGGTCGAGCGTGACCGAATCGAGCGGCACTTCGAGCTCTTCGGCGATCAGCATCGGGATCGATGTGTAGACGCCTTGCCCCATTTCGACCTTCGGGATCACCAGCGTGACCTTGCCCGCGGTGTCAATCTGAATAAAGGCGTTCGGCGCGAACACGCCGCTTTGTGGCGCTTCATCCCCATCGCCGCCGATCACGGATTTGCCGGCCTTCTGATCCTGGCTGACGGCAGGCATGCTGAAGCCGAGCAGCAAGCCGCCGCCAGTTGCAGCTCCCACCGTGACGCCGAATTTGAGGAAGGTGCGGCGCGAGATGCCGCCCTTCGGCGGCTGCGCGCCGTTTTGTGAATCGAGCAATCCCTGGGACATGTCAGGCTCCCTTCGCGGCTTGCTTGATCGCCGCGCGGATGCGGTTGTACGTCCCACAGCGGCAGATGTTGCCGGCCATGGCGGCGTCGATATCCGCATCGGTTGGATTCGGGTTGCTCGCGAGCAGCGAAGCCGCCGACATCACCTGCCCGGACTGACAGTAGCCGCATTGCACGACGTCCAGCTGACGCCAGGCCTGCTGCACCTTCTGCCCGGCCGGCGTGCTGCCGACCGCTTCGATGGTGGTGATTTTCTTATCGCCGACAGCCGCCGCCGGCAGCACGCACGAGCGCACCGCGACGCCATCGAGATGCACGGTACACGCGCCGCATTGAGCGATACCACAACCGAACTTGGTGCCGGTCAAACCGACGAGGTCGCGCAAGACCCACAAGAGGGGCATGTCGGGGGGTGCGTCGACGGTATGCGTCTGGCCGTTAATGTTGAACGTTGTCATGGGCGGCTCCGGGTGGGGTTTATTGTTTGTCAGGCTGCTTGTTCAGACTGTTTAGACAGAGACGCCGAACCAAAACGCAAAGACTTGCCGTGTTTATTCGACACGCCGTGCTAATTCGTCATGCGGCTACTGTTCAATTGCAGATCAACGAGTACAGTAAATGATGCGCAGGGCGAGTGCGCTGGAAGAGACCTGGAAATTGTAGTCGTGGATAAAGAAGTTCGCCGGCAACGTGACATGTCCGCGTGCGTATCCACACGGCGAAAAGGACTTCGCGGCGGCGCTTGCCTGAAGTGAAACGAGATTCAAATCAATGCGTTACCATTGCGGCATTGGTTTGGCATAACTATCCGAAGGAGCGGCAAGATGAACGACCAGCAATGCATTCAATTCCTCTCGGAAATTCGCAAACCGCTACTGGCGCTGCATAAGTCGATTCTCGATCACGAGCGCGCGGCGTACGAAAAGGAATTCGGCCCTGTGACCCCGGCGGCCTTCCTGCAGGTGCTCATCAACGGCTCGGCGTTCCGCTGGCTCACGCCGCTCTCCACGGTGATCGCCAACGTCGACGAAATTCTCGACGACAAGGAAGCGGAAGCCGCCGATCGGCTCGCGGCAGCCGAAGCCGTCTCCGGCCTCTTTTCTCCCGACCAGCCCAACAACGCATTCCTGCCGCGCTACTTGCCGCTCCTGCAAGTCGACCCGGCGATCCTGCATCACCATGGCCAGGTTTCGCAATTGCTGCGCGGCGCTGAAGCGAAGTAGCCGGCGGCGCGTTACTTCGCCCGGGGCTCGTTAGGCTTCGTCGGCGTTAGCCGACGGTTCTCACTGCGATGGTGCGCGGCATTCCATATTGATTGCGCCTTCGGCTCCCGAATTTGCTCACCATTGCCATGCGCACATTCTGATCGATCACGCGTCGTTTCGTTGAATACCGAATCGACGCGCCCCCGACGATTACCAGGCTCCCCGAATCCAGCCAACACAGAAACGCCCTATTTCAAGGTGATTTATTCTCGTTTCGTAACAGTCCACTATACCCGCGCCACCCACCGTTCAATCCTGCAACGCCGTGAGTCGCAATCTTTTCAATTTGCCTGGCTTTGCTGAATAAAACAAAGGTGAGTCTTTTCGGGAGGCTTTCCGAGCATGCTACGAAAAGCCGGTCAGCGCGCTTCGGAACACCCTGCTAAGGTAAGCAGACTTTCTCGCGACGCTCATCATCATGCAAAACTGGCCGCTTCCTGAAAGCTATACGTTCCGTGATCAAACCGTGCGTTTTCGCGTGACCGGCAACGGCCCGCCGCTGGTGCTGGTTCATGGCACACCGTTTTCTTCGTATGTATGGCATCGCATCGCCCCGCATCTCGCGCAAGTACGCACCGTGTATTACTACGATCTGCTTGGCTACGGCCAATCGGAGCAACGCGACGCTCAGGACGTCTCGCTCGGCGTGCAGAACTTGCTGCTGGCGGAATTGCTCGCGCATTGGGACCTGACGAATCCGGACATCATCGCGCACGATTTCGGCGGCGCGACTTCCTTGCGCGCGCATCTCATTGACGGGTGCGACTATCGCAGCCTGACGCTGATCGATCCGGTCGCCGTCGCGCCATGGGGTTCACCGTTTGTGCAGCACGTGCGCGAACACGGCGCGGCCTTCGCGGGACTGCCGCCGTATATCCACGAAGCGGTCGTGAAGGCCTATGTGCGCGGCGCGATTGCTCGCGATATTCCGGACGAGGAACTCGCGCCTTATGTGACGCCGTGGCTCGGCGCAACGGGCCAAGCCGCGTTCTACCGCCAGATCGCCCAGATGGATCAGCGCTATACCGACGCGGTCGAAACACGTTATTCGCAGATGCGCTGCCCGACGCAAATCCTGTGGGGCGAAGACGACCAGTGGATTCCGCTCGAACGCGGCCGGCAACTGGCGGCGGTCATACCCGAGGCGCGCTTTCAGGCGGTGCCCAAGGCCGGTCATCTGGTGCAGGAAGATGCGCCCGAAGCGATCGTCGCAGCGGCGCTGCGGTGGTTCGATTGAAGGAAGGCGCGTTACGGGTAGCCGATCTGATCTGGCTGGGAGCGGACCTGGAGGGCCCAGAGGATCCGAATGCAAGGATGTGACGAAGCAGCGATCCCGGCAAATGACTGACCGGGATCGCTGCTTGTTTGCTGTTGGCGAGAACTCGCCGGCTAGTGCCTAGTCGCGCCTAGCCGCGGCCTTGCGGCAAATACGGCATCGGATCGATCGGCTTGCCGTCGCGGCGCAACTCGAAGCCGACCGAGACGCGCGAGTTGTTCTCATCGCCCATCTCGGCAATCTGCTGGCCTTGCCGCACGATGTCGCCGATTTTGACCAGTAGCTTGCGGTTATGCGAGTACGCGGTCAAAAAGTCCTTGTTGTGCTGGACGATGATCAGGCTGCCGTAGCCGTTCAAACCGGTGCCGGCGTACATCACCTTGCCGTCGGCCGCGGCCCGCACCGGATCGCCGACCTTACCGCCGATCTCGATGCCGCGCGTTTCGCCCGGCTGGAATGCTTCGACTACACGGCCACCTGCAGGCCATGCCAACGACACGCCGTTCGCATGCCGCGAAGTTTGCTGCGCGACTTCGCGTGCCTCGGCGGCGCTTGCCGCGGGAGATGGCGTGGCAGACTGCGCCGTTGCCTGCGAGGTAGTTGCCGCCGGCGCCTGCTGCGCGGCAAGCGGAACAGCCGGCGCGGACGCCGCCGCAGCCTTCGCAGCGGCGGCTGCCGCATTGGCTGCCCGCACCGTTTCCGGCGAAGCGACGTGCAACACCTGCCCAAGCTTCAATCGCGAGGACGGTTTGAGCCCGTTCCACGCCTGTAACTGCCTGACACTGCAATGATGATGTTGCGCGATGCGCGCCAACGTGTCGCCACGCTTGACGCGATACACCAACGGCGGCGACCTCTTAAGCGGCGTGCCGTCGTCGGCGGCTAACTGGACCGACGAACCTGCGAGCGCACCGGAAGCCGGCACGGCAGCCGCAGCCGGCACACCGGACGCAGCCGACGCGGCCGATGCCGCGCCAGTTTGCGCATCCTGCTGTCCCACATTCGCACAACCGCTGACCGCCAGCGCGACCCATACGCCAGCCAGACTGGCCATCATTGTTCTGTCGAAACGCTTTCCCAACATGTTCGACTCCTGCTTTTTATTGGCGAGCCGGATGCTGCCCTGTCGCATGCGATGCGCGCATTCTGACGAAGCGCTGCTTTCTGCCGCGACACAGCGAGGCCGCCTCGTGCGGCGCTCACCCGTGCCCTGCCGTACAACCCAATCCCTTTCGCCTTACTGGATGCCCAGATGCTCAATGCGCAGACGCCGGATCTTCGGATGCCGGATGCCCCGACGCCTGAAAACAGCCGATCTTCCGCGAAAAGGGCCAGATTGCCGATTAAAATTCACGCGGAATTGTAAAGTGCGTTTTGTAAAAAACGTCCCGGTCCACACAAACAGATACAAACCTTACGCACGGTGTTGCAGATACGGTTGCATCCGCAACCAGTCCGGCGCCGCATTTCCTCGAGCCTCCGCTACTCCGTGCGGGTCCGTGCTGATGCGCTTACCGCCGCCCTGGCGGCATCAGCCGGCACGTCAGGCCCGTCTGCGCCTCACCCGCGGTGTCGGCCTCGCGTCTCAACGCGCATGATCGCGAAGACCCGTAAACGGCCGCGCCGGCCGGCGACCGGACGATAACGCCTGCTTATCGGCAAAACGCTGAAAAAACTTGAATTACCGGTATGCGGGATGAGAAGCGAAGGCGGGGGATGCGCAGGCGAGCGGACGGACAGGCGGGCACCGCCCAGCTCGCAGCGACTGGCCTGACCTAGCTGTAAGTGTGACCTTGATACAGCACGAAGCCGACCGGATGATGCGTAAAGTGCAGCACCGGCAGAACCGGGTTGTTGTTATCGGCGGTGGGATAGGCGCTGGCCTGGGCGATGTATTCGCCTTGCGCCTCGATTGGCTGGCCGACCTGCAGACCGGGAATTTCCTGCGCGAGCCCTTCGCTGTCGCCGTAGCGCACGGCAACGAATACTTCGGTACCCACCAGGTTCTGCGTGCCGCCTTCGAACTTCACGACACTGTCGATCTTGATGACGAATTGCTGATGTTCGGCGGTGTGGTGAAATTCCGGGTTGAGGAACACCTTGCTGATCGTACCCTGTACGCAAGCCAGCGGCGCGCCGACCGAATGAGGGTCACTATGATGAGGAAGAATCTGCGTTGCGAGATTGCTCATGAAGTCTCCGTGAAGGACATCGGAACGGTCTACGGCAAAACGTACGGCGCGCCGCCGGAAGGCAACGGCGCGATACCGTTTGAGCAGACCATTACGTGTGAGTTCATTGCGCGCCATTCGCAGGAGACACGAGGATCGACGTGAAAGACGTCAATCATTGGCCGGGTGGCCCGGTGGCACTCCGGCCAGCACATAAAAAAAGCCGGTGGCCTTGTGGGCACCGGCTTTTTCTTACATAACGATTAGCGCTTTATTTCCAGCGCCCAACGCATGCCATGCTTCAACGCAACGCCTTTACCGCATCGGCCGTCACGTCGGCGGGTTGGCCGCCATACGTCGCGCGCAGATAATTCGCGAGCTGCGCGAGTTCCGTGTCGCTGAGTTGCGTGGCGAAGCCCGGCATCTCCTGCATCCGCTCGAGACCCGGGAAATCCTGCGCGCCGATGCCGTCGAGCATCGCCACGATCAGGTTGTGCGCATCGCTTTGACGCACTGTCGAGTTGCCGTGCATCGGCACCGCGACGTGCGGCTTGCCCTCGCCGCTCAGCCCGTGACAGCCCGCACACATGGCGAGATACACATTGCGCCCGGCCTCGAGTTGCGCGGCATCGGCGGAGACCGATTGCAAAGGTTGCGGCGCCGGCGCCTGGTCACCAAGCAGATAGGTCGACATCGCGCGCAGATCGTCATGCGTCATGTACTGACTGCTCAGATGCACGACCGGATACATCTCGCCGAAAGCCGAGCCTTGCGGCGCGATGCCCGTGGCGAAGAACGTCTGCAGGTCCGCGGCGGTCCAGCCACGTGCGGCCAAACCATGCGGCGTGATGTCCGGCGCGGCGATCCTGCCGAGCGCCGCGCCCGTCAGCGGCTTGGCGCCGTCGAGTTGGCCGAACTTGCCGCGCGGCGTATGACATTCGGCGCAATGACCGAGCGCACTCGCCAGATAGCGCCCGCGATTCCAGTCTGCGGACTGCCCGTTAGATGCATTCGGCAACGTGTCCTTCAGGAACACCCAGTCCCAGAAACGCACGCCAAAACGCATGTTGAACGGGAACGACAACTCGGGCTCGTGGTTCGCCACGGCCGCCGGCTTCTGCGCCATCAGGTACGCGTAGATCGCATCGCTATCCGCGCGCGACAGTTGGCGGTAGGACGTGTACGGCATGGCCGGATACAACTGCTTCGTCGGTGTGACGCCGTCGTGCAGCGCCTTGTAGAGATCGTCCGCGCTCCAGTTGCCGATGCCGTGGTCCTTGTCCGGCGTGATGTTGGTGCCGTAGAAGGTGCCGAACGGCGAGGCCAGCTTCACGCCACCGGCGAACGGCGCGCCATCCGACGTGGTGTGGCAGGCCGCGCAATCGGCGGCTTTCACGAGGTAACGGCCGCGTGCGAGCGGATCGGCCGCGGTGGATTGCGGGCCCATTGCGGCGGCGGCCTGCATCGCCGAGGCGGAGTCGTCCTGTTTGCCACAAGCGCTTAGCAAAGCGGCCGTGCCGAGCAACAGCAACGCGCGGAGCACATTCATCGAGGGAGTCATCATGCCGCGTCCTTTACGAGGCCAGGCATGGTCATCACAACCTCCTTCACGGCTTCGTAGTAGCGCACGTAGCCCGTGCAGCGGCAGATATGGTCGTTCAACGCCTCGGTGATGGTTTGCTCGACCTTGTCTTTGGCAATCGGCTGACGCTTCAGACGTTCGATCAGCACGGTCGCAGCGTTGACGAAACCGGGCGTGCAGTAGCCGCACTGAAAACTGAAGTGCTCGAGAAATTTCTGCTGGATCGGCGACAGTTCGACGACCTCGCCTGCTTCGTTGCGCTTTGCGTGGCCTTCGATCGTGCGGATGGTTTTGCCATGAAAGAAATTCGCGCCCGTGATGCAGGTGCGCACTTCTTCGCTGGTGCCGTCCGGCTTGTCGACGATCACGACGCACGCGTGGCAGATGCCCTGGCCGCAGCCGAGGCGCGAGCCGGTCAGATGCAGATACTCGTGCAGGAAGTCGATCATCATCAGACCGGCAGGCACGTCGGTCGGGCCGACGATCTCGCCATTCACCTTGACCGACACCGGCAGTGTGCGGAAATGCGTCAACGGACGCTCGACCACCGTTGCGGCCGGCGCGCCGGCCGCAACACCCGAGGCACCCGAGGCACCCGAGGCACCGGAAGCAGTGTGCGCGGCAGCAGCGCTCGCGGGACCGGAGGCCGCAGAAACTGCGATGGAAGCGGAAGCGCCAGAAACAGAGCCCGAGGCAACAGCGGCGCTCGCAGCATTAGCGGAAGTTTGAGTGGGGGCCGTCATGCGAGCACCTCCTGAATACGTTGCGGGGTGACCGGCAGGTCGGTAAAGCGATGCCCGATCGCGTGCGCGATACCGTTCACGATGGCGCCGACCACCGGAATCATCACCACTTCGGCGATGCCCTTCGGCAGATCGGTTTCGGTGAGCGGCGGCAGCACTTCGCCGGTCTGGGTCCATACGGCGACATCCGTCGCGCGCGGCAAGTGGTAACGATTGAAGTTCCACGTGCCGTTGCCAGGACCGTCTTCGTAGAGCGGCAGATACTCGTGCAATGCGTGACCGATGCCCATCGCAAGGCCGCCTTGCAGCTGGCCCGACACAAGTTGCGGCGAGAGCTGATTGCCGCACTCCATGATCGAGTGATGGGTGAGCAGGTCCACCTTGCCACTCGCTTCATGCACCGACAGCTCGACCAGCGTGCCGACCGCGCTGTAATACGTCACGGCCGCGTTGTTGCGCTGAACCGGCGGAATGAACACGCGCTGACGATCGAGCACGCGGTAATGGTTCGGCGTGGTTTGCAGTTTCTTTTTATCGGCCGAAGCGTTGTCGCCATATCGAAGCGCAAGCCCATCGAGCGGCAGACGCTCGACATTGCCGTCGATCTCGAAGTCCGACTCGGTCCATTGCCAGCGATTGAACACATGTACCGTCGCGCCGGTGACCAGACCCAACTCGTGCGCCGTCTTCGCGAGCCGTTCGAACGGCAACGCTTCGAGTCCCGCCGCGGACAGCTTGCCGTCGACCCAACGCGCGTCCTCCATGCGTACCACCAACGGCGCAGCTTGACCACCGCCGCCGCCCTGACTCCAGATCGCCATCGCCGCCGGCCACAAACCGTGCGCGAAGACGACGCGTGCCGCTTCGCGCGTGCTGTGCGTGAAATAGAACGCCGAGTTCGTCGCGCTCGATGGCGACGCATAACCCGGCGACCAGCGCGGATTCGCGGCCAGCTTGTCCTGGTCCGCTTGCGACATCATGTATGGATCGCCGCTCGTGACGACCGGCAGATCGGGCCAATCGGTGATCGCGACATGCACGTCGGTGGCCGGCTTGCCGAGCCACTTCGCGACCGCGATCGCCTGCGAGGTCGACATGCCGGTACCGATTTCGGCTGCCGTGTGTTGCAGGCCGATCTTGCCGTCGGCGCTGAACTCGACCTTGGCGAACGAGGTTTCCGCGCCCGTGCCGAAGTCCTTCTGCACACACGCAAAACCGACGCCATACCGCTTGCCCGGATGCGCGGCTTCGAACTCGGCCTTACGCTTCACGCGATTCACCCACAGCGGATGAACCTTCGCCTTCTGCAACACTTCGTCAACGCGAATCGCGCCGGCGGGCACCGCGCCCTGGGTGTTCTTCATGCCCGAACGCAGCGCGTTTTTCAGGCGGAAGTCGATCGGATCGAGTTTCAGCTCCGCGGCGATTTCGTCGACCATCATCTCGGTCGCGGCCATGCTTTGCAGCGTGCCGTAACCGCGCGCCGAACCAGCGTCGATCGCGCGCGAGGCGATCGCCACCGCCGAGAGATCGTTCTTCGGGAAGTAATAAATCGATTGAGCGGCCGTCGCGCCGACCATCGCCACCGACGGCGAGAAGTTGCAACGCCCGCCGCCGTCCGCTTCCATCGCGGCCTTGAACGATTGCATCAGACCGGTGTTCCTATCGACGGCGATCCGGTAGTTCATCTTGAACGCATGGCGTTTCAACGACGTCTGGAACTGCTCGTAACGATCGTTCGCAAGACGCACCGGGCGGCCGTTCGCATACATCGCGCAGACAAGGCCGTAGAACGGCACGTTGAAGTGATCCTTCGAACCGTAGCCCACCGTGTAGCACGGGTGAATGAACAGGTTCTTCACCGGGAACGCGCACTTCGCGACCATGCCGGCCGCGCTGTCGGCGACTTCGGACGGCGCCTGGGTCGGCACGACCATGTGCAGCGATTGCGTCGCCGCGTCGTACCAGCAGTTAGCGTTGTCGGGTTCGAGCGCGGCCGTGTCGATCGACTGCGTGTTGTACTCGCGCTCCATGACGAGCCAGTCCGCCGACGGGTGATCCAGCTCCTGCTGGATCTGACCGGCATGGAACATGCCCTGCTCGTCGAGCTTCCCGTGTTCGACGCCGTCCGGCCACACCGGCTGGTGCTTGCGCATCATGCTCGGGAACACCGGTGCGTCTTTCAGGCTGGAGAAAACGTCGTCGTCATACGGCGTCTTGCCGCCTACTCGCACGAAGCGGAACGTGCCCCACGGATCGCGCTCGAGCGGCCCGGTTGGCGCGCCGTAACGGATGATCTGATCCTGGAACTTGAGCTTGTCTTTTGCGAAGCGGAAGCGCGCGAAGTCGTGATAGATCAGGATCGCGACCGCCTGGCCGAGATACGCGGGCGTCTTGCCCGGCGGCAGCAACATGTCGTCGCCGTAGAAGGCCGGGAAGATCAGGCCGTCACGCGTCAGATCGGCCGCCGTCACCACGCGGTCGGGCTTCAGTTCATCGCCGAGCAGCGACAGGTCGAAGCCTTCATAGCTGCGGTCGGCCTGCGTCGTGCGCAGGATGAAAGCATGCGATTGCTGCTGCGGCCAATGCGGCATGTCGGCGGCGCGGATGTCGCGCGCGAACACTTTCGAACCCGTCACTTTGGCGATACCGTCGATGCGGAATTTCGCCTGGCCATTAGTGGCATTCCACTGAACTGGCGTCAGAATTTTGTCTTCGAACAACGCAGCAAATGCGCGGCTGCCCATCGGCGCGATATACACCGACACACCCGCCAATACGCTGGCCTTCAGAAAACCACGACGCGAAAGGTCGAGTTTCCCCATGGACTTCTCCTTTAGTGAACACAGCGGCAACTCGTGAGCAGGACGACCGTGGAAAACGTCAAATCTCGCGCGCGACCACGCACGTGTTCGCGCGCGGCGAACCTGCGCTGGACGGCGATAACCACGAGGGAGGTGTTCGAACCGCGGGCGCTTGCTTGAGCCCGGGCGTACCGGCGACGTGCAGTAGCCATCACTTCGGCTGCCGCAGTCGATCTGATTGACCTTGAACTACCGTGAGTTGCCTTTTCCCTGCCCTACAGAGGGCCAAGGGCCGGGATTATCTCGCTGTTTAGACGCACGGTGCGTCATTTTTTGTCAGCTATCTCGCAAATAACGAATTGGGTATGAATCGTTATAACAGCGGGTTTATTGCGCTTTTTGTTATCTGATGCGAATCGGCGATGGTCGCTATTTTGTCGCGACCGTACCTGACTAAAACGTACTTATTAAAACGCACACTAAGCGCGCAGGATCGTGATCCCCAATGCTTCGAACGGCGTGGTCAGCACCTCTGGCGTGTTCCGCTCGACGACGATTGTGCCGGCCGCCGACACGTCCGCGATCTTGTACGCCGACGCCGCATTGAGTTTTTCCGCCGACGCCAGCACCACCGTTTCCGCCGCATGCTCCGCGAGCGCGCGCTTCACGTAGGCCTCCTCCATATCACCGGTGCTAAGACCCGCTTGCGGATGCACACCCGTGACGCCCATGAAATAGAAATCGGCGCGAATATGGCTGAGCGATTCGATAGCCGCCGCGCCCACGTTGACCATTGAGTGCCGGAACAGGCGCCCACCGATCATGATGACCTCGAGCTCGGCGTGCTCGGCCAGTTCGACGGCGATGCTCGGGCTGTGCGTGACGATCGTCGCCCGCAAGTCACGCGGCAAGTGACGCGCCAGTTGCACGGCCGTCGTGCCGCCGTCGATGAGCGCAATCTGCCCGCGCGCGATCATGCCCGCCGCCGCCCGGCCGATCGCCGCTTTTGACGCAGATTCGATGCGCTCGCGCCCGGCAAAATCCACCGCCGCTGGCGACGCCGGCAAGGCGCCGCCATGCACGCGCTGAAGCTGCCCCTCGGCGGCGAGCTCGCGCAGATCGCGGCGGATCGTGTCCTCCGAGACGTCGAACTCAACGCTCAAAGTCCTGGCGATCACCTGGCCGTCACGCTTGAGCGCTTCAAGGATCAACTGTTTTCTTTGCGATGTGAGCACGGCTGGCGTCCTGAAAGCATTTTGGCAATCTGCACGAAATTTCTTGTTTTTGCACGATACTGCACGATACCATAAATTGCATGCGGTGCAGACCGCCTTTCCCAACGGAACAGGATGAAAGCCATGAACGAAATCGCCGGGCGGGTGCGGATCGTCGACGTGAAAGTACTATCGGACGACTGGTACGTGCTGAAAAAAACCACCTTCGACTACCAACGCGCGGACGGTAGCTGGCAGCGCCAGAGCCGCGAAACCTACGATCGCGGTAACGGCGCGACCCTGTTGCTATATGATCCGCGCCGCCGCACGGTGGTGCTGACGCGGCAATTCCGCCTGCCGGCGTTCGTCAACGGTCATCACGGCATGCTGATCGAGGCGCCGGCGGGCCTGCTGGAGGCGGCCTCGCCCGAAGAACGGATTCGCGCTGAAGTCGAAGAGGAAACCGGCTACCGCGTACACGACGTGCGCAAGGTATTCGAAGCCTTCATGAGCCCGGGTTCGGTAACGGAAAAGCTGCACTTTTTCGTCGCTGAATACGATGCGGTGGCGAAAGTCGGCGCGGGCGGCGGTATTGCCGACGAGGGTGAAGATATCGAGGTGCTGGAGCTGCCGGTGAACGACGCGCTGGCGATGGTCGAGCGCGGCGAGATCGTCGACGGGAAGACGATCATGCTGTTGCAATACGCAAAGTTGAGTCTGTTCGGCGCGTAAGCGTTGCTTCGCCGCAAGCCGCGGCATTTCAGACTAGTCCCACGCGACTTTGGGAAAAGGACGATATGTCGACGAACCTCAAAAAAATATCCTTACGGGTCCTTTTAAAGCCTGCCTCGCGGCCATTGCGAGGCCAGTCTTTAACCGGGCAAGCCATTTCCGTCAGGATATTTTTTTACTTCGTCAGCTTCATAAAGCCAGCGAATGATTTGAGGTTTAAGTGGATTCTCTTAATTCAGCGAACAGATTCATGGGTGGTTTCTTTTTTGGCACCGTGGTCGCTGCAGTCGTAATGGTATTACTGTGCAATGCCGGTGACTTTTCGCCGTTTATCGCGAAGCTGCATGCTTTGGAACAGGTCATCCTGACCGTGCTTATTTCGATCGTTATCGTCGATGCAAAGCCATTGGCCTATAAAACGGTCTGGCGTGAGCGCCGCTGCAGCTTCATACTCGATGAGGATCTAACCGCGACCATTCGCGGCAGAACCTTCGGCATTCCCGCCGGCGTGGTAGCCGGGATTCTGATTCAGAACTACGTGATGAACTGATCTCCCGTCACAAGGAAAACCGATATCCATCATGCGGGCTCTGCAGTCATCATTCAGCCCATCGCCGGAACGCCCTGCCATCTCCTAGAACTTATGCCGTATCGCCGCGCGCACCACGACCTGCTTCGACGTCGATGACGGCGACTGCGTGCCGGGCGTGAAGGCATCATCCAGAATCGAATAGGTGGGGTCGCCGGTCACCTGCTGGTATTCACCCTGAATGTACACATCGGTGCGCTTGGACAGGTTGTAGTCCGCCATCAGGCCGAACGAATGAATCTTCGGCTTCACGCCGCCGCTCGAGGCGTCGTAGGTTTCCATCGTGTACACGTACTGCGCGCCGACGAACAGCATCGGCGAAATCTGATACTTGCCGTTCACCTCGAAGTTCTGATACTTGAGCGAGTTCAACAGCACGCCCGGCGGCACGAGCGGCGTCACGCCGAGATAGCCGTTGCCGGTCGGGTCCAGATAGTTCGAGTTGGTGTACACAAAGCCCGCCGTGGCCGGGCCGAAGGTATAGGTGATGCCGCCGCCGAACACGCGCATGCGGGCGGCGATGAAACTGGCGTCGTTCGCGGTGATCGCGCCGTTTGAGCCGTTGCCGGGGTTGTCGGCCTGCAGATAGGCCGCGGCCACCAGCAGTCCGCCATAGGTGTACTGCCCGCCGAAACTGTACGCGCGATTGTTGGCGAAGCCGGTGTCGTTGCTGAAGCTGTAGACGCCGCCGAACTGGAAGCCCGAGATCGACGGGCTGGTGTACTTGACGCTGTTGTCGAGGCGGAACGAGTTATCGGTGTTGTCGTTATCGTACGGGTGCGAGAACAGGGAGCCGGCCCAATTGCCGTTGGCCGTGGTCTGCGCCAGATAGTCGACCACCGAGTCGTACTGGCGGCCGAACGTCAAGGTGCCGTATGGCTCCGAGCTCAGGCCGACGAACGCCTGGCGGCCGAACATCCGGCCGCCCTGGTTAAGCCGCCCGGAGCTGACGTCAAAGCCGTTTTCGAGCTCGAAGATCGCCTTCAGGCCGCCGCCCAGTTCCTCGGCGCCCTTCAAACCCCAGCGGCTGCCTTGCGCATAGCCGCTTGCGAGTTCATAGACATGGCCGCGGCCGACATTGTTGGTGTAATTGATGCCTTCATCGAGCACGCCGTACAGCGTCACGCTCGTCTGGGCAAAAGCAGGCAGGGAGAAAATCGCTAACGAAACGGCGGACAAAGCAGTGGAGACAGCCAGCGCGAACACTTGCTTGTTCATGATGATCTCCCTGAGCTCGAGCAATGGGACAACTCGATCCGACCGCTTTCTTATTGACGCTTCTCGAGGCGTTTAGCGACCCCGACGCGCTTTGAAGAAATCCTCACACGCCGTTACGTCGCCGTCCATCGGGTGTCGCGCGCATATCTCAAAACGTTGCGAAATCTCCACTGCTTAGGGCAGCCCCTTTTTTCGGGACGCTTATTCAGGTAAACGGCGCCACAACGTCGGGACTTAAGCTGACCGTCACATCAGCCATGCAGGCTTGCACGTTTCGAAGCGGTTTTGTCATGGAAAGAAATATAATCGAAAGCTTTTGCGGCGCTGCAGCGGAACTCTGCGCCCTCAAACGGGTCATTTTTACTGGCCTCTGCAGCCGCGCCTCGCATGGCCGGTTCAAGCGGCGACACGGATGACCGCCCCGCGGGTCGCGCATCCACCGGTCCGCCGCCCGCCGCAACACCTAATCCAATTTCAAAAGCTTTGTGAGACGCCTGCCGCGCTGAACTAGCGCGCCGTCGCACGGGGCTGCTTTTGGCACTACACAATGCAAAAGTCGCAATCCCGCTTGATCGAGCTCGATTTTTTCCGCGGGCTGGTCCTCCTGATCATCGTCGTCGATCACATCGGCGGCAGCATTCTGTCGCGCGTCACGCTGCACGCCTACGCGCTGTGCGATGCGGCTGAAGTCTTCGTGTTCCTCGGCGGCTTCGCCACCGCGACGGCCTACGCGGCGCTCGCCGAACGGCGTAACGAGGCGACCGCGCGCAGCCGCTTCCTGCGGCGCTCGCTCGAAATCTATCGCGCCTTCCTCATCACGGCCGGCTTGATGCTGCTGGTCAGCGCGGTGCTGACCGCGTTCAGTATCGACGGCCCGAATCTCGCGACCACCGATCTCGACGATCTGATGGACACCCCCGTGGCCGCCCTGCGCGACATCCTCCTGTTCCGCCGTCAGCCGTATCTCGCTTCCGTGCTGCCGATGTACGCGTTCTTCGCCCTGCTGGTGCCGATGATCCTGCCGCTCGCGCGCAGCAAGCCGTGGCTGCTGCTGGCCGGCAGCGTCGCGCTGTGGGCAGGCGCCCCGGCGATCGACGCTTACCTGCCCGCCGCGCCGGACATGCACTGGGATTTCAACCCGTTTGCCTGGCAGTTGCTGTTCGTGCTCGGCGTGCTGGCACGTTGCCAGCCGGTTTATCAGCGGATCAGCGCGCATCGGGCCGGCTGGCTGGTTAGCGTGCTGGCGTTCGCCGTGGTCGCCGCCGCGGCGTACTACAAGCTTTTTATTGAACGCGAGCCGCTCGATGCCAGCTTCAAGCAAAACCTCTCCTATCTGCGCGCGGTCAATTTTCTGGCGATTGCCTGGCTCGTCGCGAACCTGATCCAGCTCGGCTGGGCAAGGAAGCTCGCTCAATGGATGCCGTGGGTCGGCATGATCGGGCGCAAAGGGCTGCTGTGCTTTATCGCGGGCGCCGTGATTTCGCTGGTCGTCGATTCGGTGCTGTATGCGGCGACTGACGGCTATCTGAACTATCCCCTCGGCCTGATAGCGGATGCATGCGCGGTCGGCGCGCTGTTCGCCGTCGCGAGAGCATCTGAGCCGCTCAAGCGCTTCGCGACGCACCTCTGGAGCTTGCGTCTCAGAACGTCGCCCTGAGCGAGCGGCGTGCACATGCCGCGCGCGCTTTGGCTGTGTTGCTGTTTGCCGACTGCTGCGTCCCACTTGCGTGCCTGACGAACTGCCGCCGCGAGGCCAGCCAATTTTCACTGCCGATCCTGATAGCATGACGGCCGCGCGCGACCTGCGCGGCGGCCTCTTACTTTGACATGCGTCTATTCCTACATTCCGCACTCCTCGCGCTATGCGCCGCTGTCGGCGCGCCGGCGAGCGCCAGCACCGTCATCAGCCGAAGCTTCCATTCCGAAGCGCTCGGCCGTGACTGGGCCTACACGATCTATCTGCCCACCGGCTATCGCCACGACGCCGCACGCATTCCCGTGCTCTACCTCCTGCACGGCAACAACGGTGACGCCAACGACTGGCTCACGCAAGGCCACCTGCAAACCACCGCCGACACACTGATCGACCACAAGGAGATGCCCCCGGTCGCGATCGTGATGCCGCAAGGCGGCACGGACTGGTATGTCGATCGCAAGGAGAAGATGGAAACCGCGTTCTTCGGCGATCTGCTGCCGGAGATCGAAACGCGCTACGCGGTCGCGACGCAGCGTAGCGGGCGAATGATCGGCGGCGTTTCGATGGGCGGTTTCGGCGCGTTGCGCTACGCCATGACCCAACCCGAGCTGTTTTGCGGCGCGCTCCTGCTAAGCCCCGCGATCTATGCGAACGGGCCGCCGCTCGCTTCGGCGGCGCGCCGCGTCGGTGTGTTCGGCGACCGGCAGTTCGATCCGCACGTCTGGCATGCGCTCAACTATCCGGCGCAATGGGAGCGGTACATGAGCCAGCCGTATCGCCTGCCGATGTTCATCGCCGCCGGCGACGACGACCTCGCGATCCAGGCCGACGCGTCATCGCTTTACACACATCTTCGGCTGGCGGGGAACCCGGCGGCACTGCGCATCATCGACGGCGGCCACACCTGGGATGTCTGGAGCGCGCTGCTGCCTGCCGCGCTGAAATACACGCTGGGCTGCGTCAAACAGCCGGCGCGCGATCAGGACAAGTAGTCAGGAGGAGTAAGCCGGCAAATCAGCAATCCTGATTGCGCCGGCACATTGCGTGAAACAGTTGCGCGCACCAAGTGCGTGCAACTATTGCACGAGGTCGGTCCACAGCACCACCAGCACGGTCATGAGCGCGGGCCCGATGAAGAGGCCAAGCAAACCGAACGTCTCCGCCCCGCCGAGAATGCCGAATAGCACAAGCAGGAAAGGTAATCGCGTCGAGTTGCCGATCAGCACCGGCCGCACGAAATGTTCGGCGACGAACACCACAACCGAGCCGAACACCGCAAGCCCCACGGCCGCGGCAACCGAGCCTTGCGAGAACAGCCACAGGGCAGCAAGGCCGAACGTGAGCGGCGCGCAGAACGGCAGCATCGCGGCAATCGCCGTGACGAGCGCGAGCAGCGCGACGTGCGGCAAGCCGGTCACGAAGTAGGCGACGCCCATCAGCACACCCTCGCCTAGCCCGACCACCACGAGCCCTGACACCGTGCCGCGTACTGCCGCGGCCATGCGCGCGAGCAACTGCGCGCCGTCCTCGCCGAAGCCGCGCCGCACGCCTTTCATCAGCGAGCCGGACAGACGCGGCCCCGCCTGAAAGATCACGAACAGCGTGACGAGCATGAAGGCGAACACCATCACACCGTGTGCCGCGCGCGCACCGAAGTGGCGACCGAGCGTCATCACCGTGGTGCTGTGCAGCCCCTTCATTGCCGCCGAGTCGCGCAGAGGCTGAGCGAGATTGGCCTGCCACCAGGCTGAAATCTGCTGCACGCCGAACGGCAAGCGCTGGATGACGTCCGGCATCGGAATACCGTTTTCCTGCGCGGCCTTGAACCACTCATTCATGTCATGGGCTTCGCGCAGCGCCTGGGCAATGCCGACACCCACCGGCAGCACCACCAGCAATGCGATCGCAACGGTTAGCGCCGCGGCGATCAGCGTCGTGCGGCCAGCAAGCCAGCGGCAGCGTTCCGCCTTTTGCAACAGCGGCCACAGCGCGATCGCAATCACGCCCGCCCAGGCCGCCACCGCAATGAAATCGCGCACGACCCACAGCGCCAGCAATACGAGTGCGATATACAGGACGAGTGACGCCGCTTTCTGCTTTTTCAGGCAATCAGGCGGTGTCGGCGATTCGGACGGCGCAACGGGGGGGCGTGAAATCATGTGGGCTCTTGAGTTCTTGTGAATATGCGCGCGTGACGACCAGAAAAATGCAAACCCGCTACACTTGCGTCGCACGGTTGCTCATCAATAACCACATCTTAAAGGAAGCACCGGGGCCCCTCGCAGGCAGCATGCTCGTCGCACTGGGTACAACACTGCGTTGCAAAAATCCACGCTATCGCAAATTCACCTCGCATATAGCCCGCAAAGGCCCGCCGGTTCGGGTAAGCCCGAATGTCAAGTTTCATTGTTGCTGTTTGGGGAACACTGTTTCAACCGCGGCACAATGGCTATCCGCCGCGCGCGGGACTACATTCGGCACTCCACAATACGGAGCCGACGATGATGACCTTAGAGTCCATCCCCCTTGACGGAACCAATGGCGTACGCATCGAAATTCTCGAGCGCTCCGACACCACGCTGGTGATCCGCTGGGTCGAACCAGGGCGCTGTCATTACGGCGAGCAGCGTTGGCGGCGGCGCTCGGCGCATACGTCGGGAACGTGCGCGGTGACTCGGCGCAAGATTCGCCGCGGCGACGCGGTGTTCAAACCGGCTGAACGGCCGGCGCCTTCGAATGCTTCAGCAATGATTTGTGCTGAGGTGTTGGGCGAACTGGTTGAAGCCTGAAGTTTTTGCCTTTGCCTCGACGACATGCGGCTGCCGTGAGCCTACCGCCCCTGCCGTCGTAGGCGCCCTTCGTGATCTACTGGCGCAGGCTCTCCGCCGCGCTGCCCGCTTTTTTCAGCCGCTCTCCCACACGCCCGGCGCCGCTCGTCAACTCACTGCCTGTATGTCGATAACGGCCGCTGCGAAAGGCCGCTGGCATTGGCCGGCAGTCACTCTGCCGCCCCGCCCTCAAAAGCCCGATTGCGGCGCTTAGCCACGTGCGCTAATGTGATCCCCGTTGCGCCAACTCATCACCCCTGTCAGATGCGCAGCGTTAAATGAATGCCCCGCATCCCATTCGAACGCGCCGCTGCCCGTCTGGCGGCAAACGAGAGGCGACACCATGGCAGAAGACACGCACGAACCCCGCGCCACAGCGGTTCTCCCCCACCAATTGGTTGCACCGCAACAATTCGCTCTGGACGTCCTGCTCGAGAAATACGCCAAAGGCGACGAGCAATCGGCCGACGACGTATTCAAACGCGTCGCCCGTGGCGTCGCCCAGGCGGAACCGGAAGCCCTGCGCGAATCGGTGGAAGCGCTCTTTGCCGACAATCTGCGGCACGGCGCGCTTGGCGCCGGGCGCATCATGAGCGCGGCGGGCACGGGCATCGCCGCCACGCTCATCAACTGCTTCGTGCAACCGGTCGGCGATGCGATTCAGGGTGTCGACGAACAGGGCCTGCCCGGCATCTACGTAGCGCTGCTGCAAGCCGCCGAAACGATGCGCCGCGGTGGTGGTGTCGGCTACAACTTCTCCGCGATCCGGCCCAAGGGGGCCCGGGTTCATACCACCAGTTCATCGGCGTCCGGACCGTGCAGCTATATGGACGTGTTCGACGCGTCGTGCCGGACCGTCGAAAGCGCCGGCTCGCGGCGTGGCGCGCAAATGGCCGTGCTCGACTGCAACCACCCCGATCTGATCGAGTTCATCGAGGCGAAGCATTCGAAAGGCCGCTGGAACAACTTCAACGTGTCGGTGGGCGTCACCGACGAATTCATGCGCGCTGTCGAAGAAGATCAGCCTTGGCAACTCGTGCACCGCGGCGAGCCGTCGCCGGCGTTGCGCGCGGCCGGCGATGTGCGGCAACGCGAGGACGGCCTGTGGGTCTATAGCGAAAAGCCGGCACGCGAGATCTGGGACCGCATCATGCGCTCCACGTACGACGTCGCCGAGCCCGGCATCGTGTTCATCTCGCGCATGAACGAGGACAACAATCTACGCGCCGTCGAAACCATCCGCGCCACCAATCCGTGCGGCGAACAACCTCTGCCGGCCTACGGCTGTTGCAATCTTGGACCGTTGAACCTCACGCGCTTCGTGGTCGATCCGTTCGCGCAAATGAAAGGCCGCAAGCCTTCGTTCGACTGGGACGGTCTCGCCAAACGCACCCGCATCCAGGTGCGCTTTCTCGACGACGTGCTCGACGTCACGCTATGGCCTCTGCAACAGCAATATGACGAGTCGCGTGCCAAGCGGCGCATCGGCGTGGGCTTCACCGGCTTAGGCGACACGCTCGTGATGCTCGGTCTGCGCTACAACTCGCAGGAAGGCCGCGACTTCGCAGTGCGCATCGCCCGGTTGATGCGCGACGAGGCCTATCGGGCGTCGGTGGAACTGGCACGCGAGCGCGGCGCGTTTGAACTGTTCGACGCGGCACGCTATCTGGAAGCAGGAACCTTCGCCTCGCGCCTGCCCGATGACATCAAGGACGCGATACGCCAGGACGGCATCCGCAACAGTCATTTGCTGTCGATCGCGCCGACGGGAACCGTCAGTCTCGCGTTCGCCGACAACGCGTCGAACGGCATCGAGCCGGCCTTCTCGTGGACCTACACGCGCATGAAGGTGATGGCCGACGGCGGCCGCGAGTCGTTCGACGTCGAAGACTACGCATATCGCCTTTATCGCGAGCTAGGCGGCGATGTGAAAAACCTGCCGGACTATTTTGTCAGCGCACTCGAAATGTCGGCACGCGACCACCTCGACATGATGGCCGCCGTGCAGCCGTACGTGGACACGTCGATCTCGAAGACGGTGAACGTGCCGGCGGACTATCCGTTCGAAGCGTTCGAAAGCCTCTACTTCGACGCATGGAAAAACGGCCTCAAGGGTCTCGCCACCTACCGTCCGAATGAAACGCTCGGCGCAGTGCTAAGCGTTAGCCCGCCGCCGCAAGCAGACGATACGCTGACCGAGACCGATCAGGATCCGCTGCGCATCGCGATCGATCACCGGCCCAAGGGTGAATTGCCGGCGATCATCGAAAAGGTCGAGTACCTGACGCAAGCCGGCAAGAAGTCGCTTTACGTGGCGGTGTCGTTCATCGAAGTGACGGGACGGCTGGGCGGTGAAGACGTCACGATCGAACGCCCCATCGAATTCTTCATTCCGACCGGGCAGCGCGACGAATCGCAGCAATGGATCACGGCGACGATGCGTTCGCTGTCGCTCGCGGCACGCGGCGGTTTTGTCGCGCGCAACCTGCAGGATATGCGCAAGGTGTCGTGGGATCGCGGGCAGGTGCGGCTCGGCGAGGTGCAGCGTCTCGACGGTCACCGCACGCCGCGCTGGCATGACTCCGAAGTGGCGGCGCTCGCCTTTGCGATCCAGCAGATTCTGCATCGTCGCGGTTTTCTCGATGCCGAAGGCAATCAGGTGCCGTCGCGCATGCTGGCGCGTTTGCCGCGCGGGCAAATGAAGGCCGAGACGGCGTTACCGGCGGATTTCGGCATCCGTCCGCCACCTGGCGAGGCTGACGAAGCCGCCTTGCTGCAACCCGGCGGCATGCAAGGCTTGCACACCATGCTCGGCAGAAAATGCGGCTCGTGTGGAGCGAATGCGGTGATTCGCAAGGATGGGTGCGACTTCTGTACCGCGTGTGGTGAAGTCGGCGCGTGCGGGTGAGTGACAGCTAGCCGCAACGCAGACGCGGCCGCCGATAGCGGACGGCCGCGCCAACCCACGCGTCATCCCACTCGCGCGTAATACAGATTCTGCGGATGCTTCGCTTCGGCGAAGAAGAACCAGCGTTCCGCCACGAGGCCGGCGTATTGCACGAGACACGCTGTGGCCAGCAAGCCGAGCGAGACGTCGATCGAATGCAAACCTGCGCCCAGCGCCATCAGCACAACCGGCAAGGCAAACGCGGCCGCGAGGAACCCCCACTTGACGCCACGCAGCGTCCCCGCCGATTTGCCGTGAAAGAACTCCCGCAGATTGAACGCGCCGGCGGTGAAGCCGCGCGAGATCTGCACGAGCTTCGGATTCTGGATGCCCGTCGCGCTTTGCACGGTGGACTTCGGCCGTAAGCGCGCATTGCGCACGAGCGACGCCGAGCGGCTCGCGCAGCCCGCTAGTGTCAACACGCAAGCACAGATCGCGAGTCCGACTGTCAGCGCGGGCGCGAACCACGCGGTCAGCGCCGTCGCCAGTGTGAAGCCGGACGCGCAACCGAGCAGCACGAAGTTGACCAGCGTAAGCGGCGTCGCCCATTCCTGCAGAAAGCGCAGGCATGCGTAGATCATCGCCGAGCAGACGAACAGCGCGGCGCTTGCCAGCACACCGAGCCAGCCTATCGCGAGCGACCACCGCGAGCCGAAGCCGTGCGCGACGCCGTAAAAAAACGCGCAGGCGAGAAACGCCGGCAGGCACAAACATTCACGCGACAACCACGACGTCCGCCACATTGCGACCGCGCGCCATGCGCGCTCCGGATGCCCGAGATGAAAGAACGAGGCGATCAGCCCAAGGCCACCCAACACGACCGACAAGCCCGCGCCGGTGACGTAGAACACATCCGCGGGCGCCGTGACGAGCCCAAGATGCGCGGCCGTCTCCACGCCGACGAGTGCGATCAGCAGACCCTGCGCCGCACCGCTCAATGTCGTGAGAAAAACCACTGAAAAAGCCGGATTCATGGCGGGGTCCTTTAGATACGCGTCGCCATCGACGCAAGATGCAGTTGGCCGTGTTCGAGTTGCGCATCAAGTGATTCGGGTGCCTCCAGAGCTACACCTTTGTCTTTGCACGAGCATGCATCGCTGCCGCAACCCGATGCCGACGTTGTGATGCGCGGCAAATAGTGGTTCGCAGGCTTCGTGTTCCACTCAGGCATCAACTGATAACCACCCCGTTCCTCAATTGCCTTCGACACCACCGACTCCGGATCGTGAATATCACCAAACAGTCGCGCTGAAGTCGGGCACGCAAGCACGCACGCCGGTTGCCGGTCGCGCTCGGAGAGGTTTTCATCGTGAATGCGATCGACACATAGCGTGCACTTGGTCATCTCCTTGCGCGCTTCGTCGAGTTCACGCGCACCGTATGGGCACGCCCACGCGCAGTATTTGCAGCCGATGCACTTGTCGAAATCGACCAGCACGAGGCCGTCTTCCTTGCGCTTGTAGCTGGCGCCGGTCGGACAAACCGGCACGCACGGCGGGTCCTCGCAGTGCAGGCACGACTTCGGAAAGTGGATCGTGTCGGCGTTTGGGTAGCTGCCGGCTTCGAAGCTCTGCACGCGATTGAAGAAGGTGCCGGACGGATCGGCGTCGTACGGATTCAGATCGGCGAGACTGCCCGACTCGCCCGACGTATTCCACTCCTTGCAACTCGTCACGCAAGCCTGGCATCCCACGCACACGTTCAGGTCGATCACTAAGGCCATCTGAGTCATTGAACGCTCCTTGCTGCTTTACCGCGTTGTTCGCGCGCTGACCGCTGTGCAGCGGTGCCCGGTTTCGCCTTGCTCGCGTGCGAATCCTGCGAATCCCGCATCACTTGCGCCCCACCGCACCACGCAGCCGTGCCGCGAATTCACCGCGCCCGGCGAAATAGGTCTGCACGACCCGCGATATCACCCCGTTCGATCCCGGCAACGCGGGCATCGCACCGAACTGCGGCAGCGTATGACGCGCGTCCGCTTCCGCCGGATAGATGCGCACGCGCACGTCGTACCACGCGGCCTGGCCTGTCACCGGGTCCGAATTCGAGAGACGCGCGGCCGCTTCGTCGCGGCCGGGCAATTCGTCGGTGATGAGGTGATTGAGCAGGAAGCCGCGCTGCGATTCGTTCGCCCCCGCGCCGAGGTTCCATGCGCCCGACGCCTTGCCGATCGCATTCCAGGTCCACACCGTCCCCGGCTCGACGGTCTCGCTAAAGCGCGCCATGCAGCGCACGCGGCCCCATTGCGATTCGGCATAGATCCAGCTGCCGTCGGCAATGCCGTTTTCGGCCGCCATCAACGGATTCATGTAGAGGTAGTTCTCGCCATGAATCTGCCGCAGCCACGCATTTTGCGAATCCCACGAGTGATACATCGCCATGGGCCGTTGCGTCACTGCGGCCAGCGGAAAACGCGTGAGATCGGTCGAATCGCTTTCGAGCGGCGCATACCAGAACGGCAGCGGATCGAAATACTTTTCGACCCGCGCCCGCAGGTGCCCGGGTGGTTGCCTGCCGCTCCTGCGGCCTTGCGCGGCGAGCCTGAACTTCTGCATGACGTCGGAGTACAACTGGATCAGGATCGGCTCGTTGAACTTGCGGAAGCCGTTTTTCACCGCCCAGTCGAGATACGGCCCGTTGCAGTTACGCATGTATTGGAGCGTCTCCGGCAAGCGGTAATGGAACACGCAGTTGTTCTTTGCATACTGTTCCCATTGCTGCGGATTCGGCTCGCCCACCAGCGCCTTGTCGCCATCCTTGCCGCGCCAGCCGATCAGAAAGCCCACGCCGGAAGTGGGCGTCGTCGTGTGATTGACGATGAAGTCGGGATAGTCGCGGAAGCGGCGCGTGCCCTCGGCCGTCGTGAAGGCGGGAAACTTCAGGCGCGAAGCCAGTTCGATCAGCACTTCCTGAAACGGCTTGCACTGACCCGTCGGCGGCACGACCGGCACGCGCACGGAATCCACCGGACCGTCGAATTCGGAGATCGGCCGGTCGAGCATCGACATCGCGTCATGCCGTTCGAGATAGGTCGTGTCCGGCAGGATCAGATCGGCGAATGCCGTCATCTCCGACTGAAACGCGTCGCACACCACGAGAAACGGAATCTTGTACTCGCCGTTCGCGTGCTTGTCGGCGAGCATCTCGCGCACCTTCATCGTGTTCATCGACGAATTCCAGGCCATATTGGCCATGAAAATCAGCAGCGTGTCGATGGGATACGGATCGCCACGCCAGGCATTGGTGATCACGCTATGCATCACGCCGTGCACGGCAAGCGGATATTCCCAGGAGAAAGCCTTGTCGATGCGAACCGGGCCGCCCTGTTCGTCGATGAACAGGTCTTCGGGCGCGGCGGGCCAGCCGAGCGGACCGGTGGCAAGCGGCGTGTTCGGCTTGACGGCGTCCGGACTGTTCGGTGGTTTCGCCGATGGCGGCACCGCGCGAGGAAACGGCGACTTATGCCGAAAGCCGCCAGGGCGGTCGATCGTGCCCAGCAGCGACATCAGCACCGCCAGCGCGCGGATCGACTGGAAGCCGTTGGAGTGCGCGGCGAGGCCACGCATCGCGTGAAAAGCGACCGGATTGCCGGTGACGGTCTCGTGCGTCTCGCCCCACGCGTCGGTCCATTGGATCGGCAGCGTGATCCGGTGATCGCGGCTGGTCTGAATCATTTCGCCGGCTAGGCGGCGAATCGTATCCGCGGCAATGCCCGTGATCTCAGCGGCCCACTCGGGCGTGCAGTCGGCCACGCGTTCGCGCAGCAAAGCGAACGACGGCGTGACCGGCGTGCCATCCGCGAGCGTATAGCGGCCGTCGAGCGCGGGCGTCACACCGGGTGCATGGTGCGGCACGGCGCGCGCGGCTGCGGCATCCCACCAGAGATGGTTCTGCGGAAACAGCGGATTGCCAACCGGCCTATCCGGATCGCGCACGAACAGGCCGAAGTTTTCGCTGGCTTCGTCGAGATCGACCAGCTCCGCCGCGTTCGTATAACGCTGCACGAACTCGTGATCCCAGGCCTCGGCTGCGATCAGTTCGTGCAGAAACGCCATGAACAGCGCGCCGTCGGTGCCGGGTTTGATGGGCACCCATTCGTCGGCAATCGCCGCATAGCCGGTGCGGATCGGATTGATTGCGATGAAGCGCCCACCCGCGCGCTTGAACTTCGAAATGGCGATCTTGAGCGGATTCGAATGATGATCTTCCGCCGTGCCGATCATGAAGAAAAGCTTGGCGCTGTCGAGATCGGGGCCGCCGAACTCCCAGAACGAGCCGCCGATCGTATAGATCATCCCAGCTGCCATGTTGGCCGAGCAGAAGCCGCCATGCGCCGCGTAATTAGGCGTACCGAACTGTTTGGCGAAGAGGCCGGTCAGCGCCTGCATCTGGTCGCGCCCGGTAAACAGCGCGAATTTCTTCGGATCGGTGGCGCGAATCGCGGCGAGGCGCTTTTCGAGCACGTCGAACGCGACCTCCCACGACACCGGCTCGAACTGCGCACTGCCCCGCTCCGCGCCCGCCTTGCGCATCAGCGGCTGGGTCAGGCGCGCGGGCGAGTACTGCTTCATGATGCCCGAGGCGCCCTTCGCACAGATCACCCCCTGGTTCAGCGGATGCTCGGGGTTGCCGTCGATATAGCGCACCTCGCCTTCCCGCAGATGCACGCGGATGCCACAGCGGCAGGCGCACATGTAGCAGGTGGTGGTCTTGATCTCGAGCCGTTCGTCCTGCGTGCGGGCGTGGTGTTCCATGCGGGATCTCCGTCGCGGCTCCGGCTGTGTCGAAGCGAGGTGGGTTCGATACCGACCATCCTATTCGCCACGAGCCTACAAGGGAAATCGCGATTTACGAGAGAAACTATCCGCTGGACTGATGGTTTCAGTTTGCCTTCAAATGTCAGATCGGCGTCAACACCGCCTCGCCAGCAAAGTGGCGTCTGGCATTGGTCAGGAAATTGTCGACCGAAGCCGTGATCGCCTCCGGCGAGCGGCCGCCCACATGCGGCGTCAGGACGACGTTGCGCAGCGTCAGCAAGGCTTCCGGCGGATGCGGCTCGCTCTCATAGACGTCGAGACCCGCGCCGGCGATCGCGCCGGTGGCAAGTGCATCCGCTAAAGCAGCGGTATCCACCACGCTGCCGCGCGAGACGTTGACCACGAAACCGTCCGGCCCGAGTGCATCCAGCACCGCCTTGTTAATCAGATGACGCGTACCGGCGCCGCCGGGCGTCGCCACCACCAGAAAGTCGCACCACTGCGCCAGACCCTGCACGCTGTCGAAATAGCGCAGCGGCGCGCCTTCGCGCGGTTTGCGGCTGTGATAGCCGATTTCCATATCGAAGCCGGCGCCACGCCGCGCGACCTTCTCGCCGATATTGCCGAGCCCGACGATGCCGAGCCGCTTGCCGGACACGTTCGGGTGCATCGGCAACGTGTCGCGCCAGGCGCCCTTGCGGGTGGCCTGATCGAGTTGCGGCACGTCGCGCACCACCGCAAGCAGCAAGGCAAACGCGTGATCGGCCACGCAATGGTCGTTGGTGCCCGCGCCGTTGACGAGCACGATGTCGCGCGAACGGGCGTGGTCGACGGCCAGGTTTTCGTAGCCGGCGCCGAGCGCGCTGACAAACTCGAGCTGCGGCATCCGATCGATTTCAGCGGCCGTCAGCCCGGTTGTGCCGTTGGTCAGTACGGCGCGGATCGTCTCGCCATGCGTGGCGATCGCGGCGGTCCGTTGGGCGCCATCGGGTGCATAGACGACGTCGAAAGCAGTCTCGACGCTGGCGCGGCTTGCGTCTTTCAAGGGGATCAGAACCAGCAGGGATGGCTTCATGACGGGTGTTTTTTCTAAAGGCGATGAGGGACGGAGGACGCGACGGGTGAGTGTAACAAGCCTCCCGCAGCCCTGCTGACGGGCGATCACGGGAGCTCGCAAGTACAAGACCCGGTTGCGAACCTGCCGCCGCGTAGCCTAAAGTCCCTGCGACTCATGCCGTTATCTTCGTGAATAGATCGGCGCCAAGAATATGCGCCATGCGTCTTTCTTTTGAGCCGAATGCAAGCCGCTTTAGAATAGCCGGAACTCCGACCACGGGAATCTCATGCAGGACACCCTCCGACGCGGCTCAGCGCCCGCCAACGACGATTCCGAAATGTTCGAACTCGCGCCTGTCTCGCTCTGGCTCGAAGACTTCAGCGGCGTGCGCGCGCTATTCGACAAATGGCGGGCAGAAGGCGTGACCGATCTGCGTGCGCATTTCGCCCAATATCCGGCCCTTGTCGCCGAATGCGCGCATAGCATCCGTGTCATCAAGGTCAATCAAAAGACCCTGACGCAATTCGAGGCCGCCGATTTCGACGCGCTCACCAGCAATCTCGCCTCCGTGTTCCGCGACGACATGCTCAAGACTCACCTCGAGGAGCTATGTCAACTGTGGGCCGGCCAGGCGCATTTCACGAGCCAGACGGTCAACTACACGCTCGGCGGACGCCGCCTCGACGTGTTGCTCAAGGGCGCCGTGCTGCCCGGCCACGAAGACCGCTGGGACCGCGTGCTCGTATCGGTCGAAGACATTACCGAACTCGAAGGCGCGCGGCATCGCGTGACGCTTGCCGAACAGTATGTGCGCGGCCTGTTCGAATATTCGCCGGTCTCGTTGTGGGTGGAAGATTTCAGCGCGGTCAAGCGTCTGCTCGACGACGCGCGCGCGGCCGGCATCAGAGATTTTCGCGTGTTTACTGACGTGCATCCCGAGTTTGTCGAGCGCTGCATGCAGGAAATCCACGTACTCGACGTGAACCAGCACACGCTCGACATGTTCGTCGCAAAAGACAAGAAAACGCTGCTGGCGCGCCTGCCGGACGTTTTCCGCGACGATATGCGGCCGCATTTCCGCGAGCAGTTGATCGATCTATGGGACGGCAAGCTGTTCCAGCAGCGCGAAGTGCTCAACTATTCGCTCGACGGCAACGAGGTGCACGTGCACCTACAGTTCTCCGTACTGCCGGGACATGAAAAGAATTGGGACCTGGTGCTGGTGGCCCTCACCGACATCACGGCGCGCAAGAAGGCCGAAGCGTATCTGGAGTTCCTCGGCAAGCACGACGTGCTGACCAAGCTGCGCAACCGCTCCTTTTACGTGGATGAACTGAACCGGCTGGAGCGTAAGGGTCCGTGGCCCGTGACGATCATCATGGCCGATCTGAACGGCCTCAAACGCGTGAACGACCAGCTCGGCCATGCGGCCGGTGACGCGCTGTTACGGCGGGCCGGCGAAGTTCTCGCCAAGGCGACGGACGCGCCGTTTCACGCGGCGCGTATCGGCGGCGACGAGTTCGCGATCTTGATGCCCGACACCGACGAGCGTGGCGGCGCCGCGATGGTCGATGCGATCCGGCAACTGGTCGATCTGAACAACCAGTTTTATCCGGGCTCGTTGCTGAGTCTTTCGATGGGTGCGGCGACATGCCAGCGCGGCGACCGTCTCGAAGCCGGCGTGCAACGCGCCGATCTGCTGATGTATGAGGAAAAGCACGCGCACTACGCGAACCGTCCGTCTGCGGACGCGTCGAGCGACTGACGCCCGACGGCATCGCACGTTGGTACGGTGTAATTCGATTGCTGAAAGGCCGCGCCGTGTCAGCGGATTGGCAGCTCAATCAGCCTGGCAATTTGGATGCCAGCACATCGAGTTTGTGGATGCTGGGCGGCGTGGCGAATAACTCGCCGGCCTTCGCCATTAGCGCAGCGGCCACCTTGCCGTTCAGATGCGCCTCGCGGCCAGCTTCGTCGGGGAAAGCGTCGAAAATGGCATAGGTGGTCGGTCCAAGCTTGAGACCGAACCAGGCGGTGGTAGCAGGCTCCTCCTCGACGAGCGGCAAGCCGCTCAGCAGAAAGGCCTCGACATCCTGTTCCTTGCCGGGTTTGGCTTCAAGACGAACGTACAGAGCAAGTTTGACCATGGCGCGACTCCGTGGGTGAAGTGAGGACAATGGATCCGCTTTGCCAGGCCGGCAAAGCGCGGTGAAAGGCATCGGCTCGTCAAGCCTCTCAGCAAGTATAGGGCGGCGGTCGTGAAGCTGTGCCGAAGAGCATGGGGGCACATCGGGTCGCGCGAGGCACCATCAGACACAGGCATTCAGCTTGCATCCGCGCAGAAAAGCATGTCAGCCTTTGTCGGTTCGTACCGCCTCGCCGTAAGTGCTGACGATCCGCCGATCCTGCTCTTCCACCGAAAACAGCTCCCATTCGAGGCCGTTTACGTCCTTGCTGCTCGAGTAACCGTCTACCGAGTCGTCCTCGAAGCCGACGTGCCGAAGCTGCCCACCTTTGTCCGGCATCTCGTTGATCGAAAAATTGAGCAGTTCGGTTCGCCACATCGCGTAACGGCCCGGCACCACGGCCGTGGGCGGCTGGCCAAGACGGGTGCTGTAATCGTCGATGGAAGCCTCGAGGCTGGTAACGGCCAAAGCAATGTGGAAGCGTTTCATAGCGGTTTTCTCGACGGTTAGGATGAGGTGTTTCATCGTATCCGCCGCGCGCCGCCGCAACCAGTTGGGCGATCATCCCGGTATCGGCATTACCGGTTTGCGCCGCAACGGTATCCGGCCCGCCCTGGGCCTGCCTGCAACACAAAAGAGGAGCGACACTGATGCTTTCCCACGTATTCGTCGGCATTACGGATTTCAAGCGCGCGTTCGGCTTTTATGGCGTGCTGATGGAAACGCTCGGACTGCGGCTCAAGTTCCGCGATGAGGATGCGTGCTGGGCTGGCTGGATGCCGGCAGACGCACCGCGGCCGCTGTTCGTGATCAGCAGGCCCCATGACGGTCGTCCTGCCACCGTTGGCAACGGCCAGATGTTGGCCCTGCTGGCCACGGACCGCATCACGGTCGATCGCGCGCATGCAGCGGCGCTCGCTCACGGCGGCGCCTGCGAAGGGCCGCCGGGTTTGCGACCGCAGTATCACGCGGACTATTACGGCGCGTACTTTCGCGATCCCGATGGCAACAAGCTCTGCGTGTGCTGCCATGCACCGGACACGACCTCGGCCACGCAGCCCGTTAAACTAAGCGCCTGGAAAGCGTAATTCGAAGCGCACCACGCCTGGCACCGGACACACCACGCGCGCCGTGCCACCGTGCAGATGCATGATCGCCTTGACGATCGCGAGTCCCAGCCCGCTCGACTCGGTGAACTCGCTACGCGCCGCATCTCCGCGGTAGAAACGATCGAACAGACGGTCCAGTTGCTCGCCAGGAATCGGCGCACCGTCGTTTTCCACCACCACGGTCGCGCCCTGCTCGTCCTGTGTGCCGCTCAAGCGCACTACCGTATCGCCCGCGCCGTATCGCACCGCATTCACGACAAGATTGTTGATCGCCCGCCGGCATAGCATCGGATTGGCCGACACCACGCCCTGAGCCTCGACGGTAAAGCGCATGCCGCGTTCATCGGCGGGGCCTTCGAAATAGTCTGCGATCCTGACGAGTTCATCGCGCAGATTGACCGGCTCACGATCGATGGACAGCGCCGCATGGTCCGCGTGCGCGAGAAACAGAATGTTCTCCGCGATGTGGCTCAAACGGCTCAACTCCTCGAGATTCGATTCGAGCAGTTGCTGATATTCATCGACGTCGCGCGGTTTGGCTAGCGTGACCTGGGTCTGGCCAATCAAGGCGCCTACTGGTGTACGAATTTCATGCGCCAGATCGGCGGAGAACTGAGAGAGGCGCTGGTAACCATCGGCAAGACGGTCGAGCATGGCGTTGAACGCATGCGTGAGCTGGCGTAGTTCGACCGGCGCGGCCTCGCTGTCGAGCCGCACCGACAAACTCGCCGGACTGATCTGCGCCGCCCGCGTGGCGATCTCGCGCACTGGCCGCAACGCGCGGCGCAGCACGTAATAGGCGAGCAACGTAGCAGCCAGCATGCCGGTCAGCGTGGCCAGCACGATGCGATTGCGGTAGGCGGCCAGCATCCGCACCTCCTGGGTCATCGGATGCGCGGCAATCACCTCGACTTCGCTGCCATCCTCACGCGCTTTGACGGTAGCGATCGCCCAATGAACCGGCACGCCGTCCGGCAGCATGGTCTGGCGGATGTCCGAAAGCGTCGGCAAGTGGTCCACGGTGCCAGCCTGCAGCGCGGGCACCGCGACATTGGCGGGGTTCACGTCGATAAACGGCGCTTCGCCCGGACGGCGAAACAGCAGCACGTCCTGCTCCGCGCCGAGCATCGTCTCGAACAGCAACGGCCGGCTCTTCAATTCGCTGACGGAATAGAGATCGTGCACGATGCGGCTGAAATGCTCGACACGGCCGGTGAGCACCACGTCCGCGCGGCGCTGCAAGGACAGCTCGGCGGAGTGGTAGAAATACATGCCCAACGTGCCGATCACCACGCACGCGATCGAGGCGAACAGCACCGTGGTGCGAGCCGTCAACGAACGTTCGGTCCACAGTTTCATGCGCCGTCGCCGAACGTGTAGCCGATGCTGCGCACCGTATGAATCAGCTTCTTTTCAAACGGATGATCGATCTTCGCGCGCAACCGTTTGATCGCCACGTCGACCACGTTGGTGTCGCTATCGAAGTTCATATCCCACACTTCCGAGGCGATCTGCGTACGTGACAACGCCTCGCCCTGGCGGCGCACCAGCAGATGCAACAGCATGAATTCCTTATTGGTCAGCGGAATCTCGACGCCTTCGCGCGTCACCTTGCGGCGCAGCACGTCGAGCTTGAGGTCGGCGATCTCGAACACATCACTTTCGCGGATCACGCCGCGGCGCAGCAGCGTGCGGATGCGCAACACCAGCTCGGTGAACGAGAAGGGCTTGACGAGGTAATCGTCGGCACCGAGTTCGAGGCCGCGAATGCGGTCGCTGACGTGATCGCGCGCGGTCAGGAAAATGACCGGCAGATCGCGCCGCGCCCGCAGCGCACGCATGATTTCCCAGCCGTCGATACCGGGCAGCATCACGTCCAGCACCACGAGGTCATACGCGTGCTCGAGCGCCATGTGCAGCCCGTCGGTGCCGGTTCGCGCAAGGTCGACCGCGTAGCCGCTTTCGCGCAGGCCTTTTTTCAGGTAGTCGCCGGTTTTCGGGTCGTCTTCGATGACGAGGATGCTCATTGCCTGGTTTCCGCCCCCGAGCGCCGCCGTGGGCGTGGGTCATGAATGTGGACGTGGATATGGCGGCCATTCTACGTGGCTGCGGCGCGCCGTTCATGACGTTTTTGTCATCCGTCTGTCACTTGGCGGAGCCGATCGCGCGCCTAACCTGACGCTATCTTTCACCCACCCAGAGCAGACTCATGAAGATTGTCTCCGCTAATGCGATGCGCGCCTTCGTTGCCCCCGCGCTCGTCGCCGCTTCATTGTTCGCAGCAGGACCCGCCGCACAAGCTCAGACCGCGGCGCCCACCGGCGTACGTGGCACCGTGACCTCGCTCTCGGGCGACGTGCTCAAGGTCCACACCCGCGACGGCAAAGACGTCGACGTGAAGCTCGCCAAAGACACGCCGATTCGCGGCGTGACGATTGCCGACGTGAACGACATCAAGCCGGACAGCTATGTCGGCACCGCCGCGATCCCGCAGCCCGACGGCTCGCTGAAGGCGCTCGAAGTGCACGTATTCCCCGCCAGCATGCGTGGCTCCGGCGAAGGTCATCGCCCGTGGGACCTCGGTACGAACAGCACGATGACCAACGGCACGGTCGGCTCGCTGGTGGTTAGCAACGGCCGCACGATCACCGTCAAGTACAAGGACGGCGAAAAGAAAATCGTGATTCCGCAAGACGTGCCTATCGTCGCGCTCGAACCCGGTGACCGCGCGCTGCTGGTGCCGGGCGCGAAGGTTGTGCTGTTTGCCCATAAGGAAGCCGACGGCTCGATGGCGGCGAATTTCATCTCCGCGGGCGAGCACGGTGTAACGCCGCCGATGTAATACGGCGTTTCTTCGACCGTTCGCTTTTTAAGCCATTCGAACAGCCGCGTGCCTCAATGACGCGGCTTTCATATTTTTCCTTGTTTTATCACCGATGACCATGGCCGAACCGCAAGCGCGCTTCATCGTTCACCCACTCGTCGTACGAATCACGCACTGGATCAACGCGTTTGCCATGGTCTGCATGGTGATGAGCGGCTGGGCGATCTATAACGCGTCGCCCTTCTTTCCGTTCAAGTTTCCGGTGTGGGCGACCGTCGGTGGCTGGCTGGGCGGCTCTATTGCGTGGCATTTTGCGGCCATGTGGCTGTTGTGCGCGAACGGCCTGCTGTATCTGGTGTATGGCATCGGGCGCGGGCATTTCCGGCGCAAGCTGTTACCCGTCTATCCGCGCGACGTCGTACACGATGCCGCATTAGCGATGCGCTTCAAGCTGCCGCACGATACGGGCAAATACAACGCGGTGCAGCGCGCGCTCTATCTCTTCGTATTGTTCCTTGGCGTGCTGCTGGTCGCGTCCGGACTTTCAATCTGGAAGCCGGTGCAATTTTCATGGCTTACCGCACTATTCGGTGGTTTCGATTTCGCGCGTCGCGTGCATTTTGTCGCGATGGCGGGCGTGGTGGGCTTTGTCGTCGTGCATCTGGCGCTGGTGCTATTGGTGCCGCGCACGTTGCTGCCGATGTTGACCGGCCGCGCCCGACTGTCCACGCACGAAAGGAGCGAGGCATGAGCGACGCAGAACGCAAAGACTCGCGCGGCACGCGCATTGTCCTCGCTGACCACAAACCGCAAATCGAACGATTGCAACGGCGCCTGTTCCTGCGCTCGTCACTTTCGATCGGCGCGCTGGCGATGCTCTCGGGCTGCAACATGCAGGACGGCGATTCGGTCGACAAGGTCCTGTGGGCCATGTCGCGCTGGAACGATCGCGTGCAGGGGTGGCTATTCGATCGAAACAAGCTCGCGCCGACCTATTCGGCGAAAGAAATCACCGATCCGTTCCCCTTCAACGCGTTCTATCCGGAGTTCGACGCGCCGGATATCGACGGCTCGACGTATCAACTGGAAGTGTCGGGTCTGGTGTCGGACAAGCGCACGTGGAATCTCGATCAACTGCGCGCGTTGCCCCAGGCCTCACAGATTACGCGGCACATCTGCATCGAAGGATGGAGCGCGATCGGGCAATGGCGTGGTGTGCCGTTTCGCACGTTCCTCGAACGTATCGGCGCCGATCTGAGCGCGCGCTATGTCGGCTTCAAATGTGCGGACCGTTATTACTCGAGCCTCGACATGGCGACGGCCTTGCATCCGCAAACCCAGCTCACGCTCGACTTCCGCGACGCGCCGCTGCCGGCCAAATACGGCTACCCGCTGAAGCTGCGCGTGCCGACCAAGCTGGGCTTCAAGAATCCGAAGCACATCGCGGCGATTTTCGTGACCAACACGAACCCTGGCGGCTATTGGGAAGACCAGGGGTACAACTGGTTTAGCGGGCTATAACGCTTCCTGAGAACGCGCGCTTATACCGCGGTCACATAGCGCGGGACCGGCTTGACCACGCGCGGCGGCGGCGGTGCATCGTACACGGTGCGCATGCGCTTGACTTCATCAACCGGGCTCAGGCCGAACAGACGCTTGAACTCGCGGCTGAATTGCGACGCACTTTCGTAACCGACGCGTGCCGCGGCCGCACCGGCATTCAGACCATCGTGCGCCATCAGCAAACGCGCGTGATGCAAACGCGTGGTCTTCACGTATTGCATCGGCGAGGTCGCCGTCACAGCCTTGAATTGCGCATGAAAGACGGCGAGACTCATGCCCGCTTCAGAGGCAAGCGTATCGACGTCGAGTTGCCCCTGATAGTCGGCGTGGATACGCCTTAACGCCTTGGCGATGCGGCCGAAATGATTCTGATGCGTGAGCGCCGCGCGAATCGCATCGCCCTGCTCGCCCGTCAACACGCGATAACAGATTTCGCGGACCACGCCTGGCACCAGAATCCGCGCATCGAGCGGTGAGGCCAACGCGTCCATCAAACGCTGCACGGCATTGGAGAGGGCCGGGTCGAGCGGCGTCGAATAAATGCCGAGCGGCTCGTTTTGCGTCGCGCCCTGCGTTTCGTTCAGCGCCATCAGCAACTCGGCCACCATGGTCAGATCGACGCGTACCGAAATCGCGAGGAACGGCTCTTCCGGACTCGCCTCGGTTTCGCATTCGAACGGCAGCGGCACCGACAGCACCAGGTATTGCTGTGCGTCGTACTGGAACACCTGATCGCCGAGAAAACCGCGCTTGCGCCCCTGACAGACGATCACGATGCTCGGCTCGTACATCACGGGCATACGCGGCATCGGACTATTGGCGCGCAACAGGTTGACGCCTTCGAAGCTCGAACGCGTCATGCCCGGTTTGGGCGCAAGCAAATCGAACAGGTCGACCAGACGCTGCTGGGCGGAATCGGTGGGGCCGCCAGCGGACTGGCCGCGCTCGGCCGGATCATGAGTGACCGAGGCGGCTTCAACGGAACGGATTGACATGACGGTATAGTGACGTGCAAGAGAATAATGCTTGAAATTTAGCACCAAACGACCTACTGCGCTCACCGCCAGGAGTTTTAGGCAAATCTTCAAGACATTCAGGTATTCCCCGGTTCGTTCTTGGCCCCTACTATGGGAACCCTACCGGATCATCTATTTCCACGCTGCGCCGGGCTCGGTTATCCGTACACCGTTTCGGTGAATGCGTCGACCACCGCCTGCGCCCTGATCCCGGTTCATGACAAGGTTTGGCCGCATCGGCGACACGCGTCGCCCATTGCCGGCGCCTTGCGACATCACCCTCTTTGCTGGAGTTACCCATGAGCACGACTTACGCCTATGCAGCGACCGACGCGACTGCGCCGCTCGCTCCGTTCGAAATCCAGCGCCGCGAACTGCGCGCCCATGACGTGCAGATGGAAGTCCTGTTTTGCGGTGTGTGCCATTCCGACTTGCATCAGGCACGCAACGAATGGAAGAACACGGTGTTCCCGGTGGTGCCGGGCCATGAAATCGTCGGCCGCGTGACGGCGGTCGGTCCGGACGTGACGAAGTACAAGACAGGCGATCTGGTGGGCGTGGGATGCCTGGTCGATTCGTGCCGTACGTGTGCGAGTTGCGAGGAAGGTCTCGAGCAGTATTGCGAAAACGGTTTTGTCGGCACGTACAACGGTGTGGACCGGGTTGACGGTCAGATCACTTACGGCGGTTACTCGACGCAACTGGTAGTAGATGAAGCATTCACGCTGCGCGTGCCGGAGAACCTCGACCCGGCGGGTGTGGCGCCGTTGCTATGCGCGGGTATCACGACGTATTCGCCGCTGCGCACGTGGGGCGCCGGTCCTGGCAAGAAGGTCGGGATTGTCGGCCTTGGCGGCCTGGGTCACATGGGCGTGAAGCTGGCCCGTGCGATGGGCGCACATGTCGTGTTGTTCACGACGTCCCCGTCGAAGATTGAAGATGCCAAGCGGCTTGGTGCGCATGAGGTTGTCATTTCAAAGAATGCTGAGGAGATGGGCGCACATGCCAATAGCTTCGATTTCATTCTGAATACGGTGGCTGCGCAGCATGATTTGAATCCGTTTTTGAATCTGCTCAAGCGCGATGGGACGATGACGCTGGTTGGAGCGCCGGAGCATGACCATCCGTCGCCGCAGGTGTTCAATCTGATCTTTAAGCGCCGCAGGCTGGCTGGGTCGTTGATTGGCGGGATTGCTGAGACGCAGGAAATGCTGGATTTTTGCGGCGAGCATGGGATTACTTCGGATATTGAGGTGATTCCTATGCAGGGGATTAATGACGCTTATGAACGGATGCTTAAGAGTGATGTTAAGTATCGGTTTGTTGTTGATCTGGATTCCTTAAGGAAGTGATTTTGTTTTTGCCTTTGCGGCGGCATTGGCCGTGTTCTTAGGGCTTTGGCCTTTTCCTTGATCTGGATTTGGTGCCTTTCCTTGTTCTGGTTTTGGTGCCTTTCCTTGAATTGTTAGTGGTCTATTAGCGTTGCCCCTGTGCGGGGCGGCACTTACTTCTCTTTGCCGCCGCAAAGAGAAGTAAGCAAGAGAAAGCGGCTAGAAGCCCCTGCTAAGTGGGCACCGTGGTCTGCTACGGGTAGTGGTGCGACTGGAATCCGTGTCCTTCCGCGTTCCACGTTAGTGACAAAGGGCTCATCAGCTCCCACTCCGCACTGCGTGCGTCGCGGACGGGTCTGCAGGGGAAACCACCGGCTTCGGTTTTGGTTTGTGGGGCCGTCGGCTTCGCCTCGGCGACGCGCTGTCGCACTCGTGGGCGAACCCCACTTCAAATAAATATCGATCACTCGCAGTGGCGATGCAATAACGAGTCGTGGTGCAGTAAAAACGCGAGAGCCCAAACCCAAGGGCTCAACCGCGGGAGCACCAACGCCAGCACCAAACGTAGCGGGTGGTTTTAAGAAGTACTCTTCGGCGCGCGCAGCGCCGCCGGAAGTATGACGCCCTTGTCACAAACACCTGCACGGCACGAACACAGATTCCAGATGCACCACTACCGTGAGCGAGCTGCGGGACCCGCTTAGCAGGGGCTTCTAGCCGCTTTCTTTTGCCTACTTCTCTTTGCGGCGGCAAAGAAAAGTAGGTGCCCCCGCGCACAGGGGGAACGCTAATAGACCACTAACAATTCAAGGAAAGGCACCAAAGCCAGAACAAGGAAAGACCAAAGCCCTAAGAACACGGCCAATGCCGCCGCAAAAGGCAAAAAAACAACCCTCTCTCACCAACAGGAGTTTGCATCGTGATTGACAGAATAACTGCAATGCGGACATTCATCCGAATCGTGGACACCAACAGCTTCACCCGCGCAGCGGAATCCCTCAACATCCCCCGCGCGACAGCGACAACCATCGTCCAGAATCTCGAAGCGCTGCTAGGCACCGCCCTCCTAACCCGCACGACGCGGCGCCTGAGCATCACGCCAGAAGGCGCAGCCTACTACGAACGCTGCGCGCAAATCCTCGCCGACATCGACGAAATGGAAGCGAGCCTCCGTCACGCAACAGACAACCTGACCGGCCGCCTGCGCATAGAAATGCCCGGCGCGGTAGCGAGCACCATCGTCCTCCCAGCACTGGAGGACTTCCACACCCGCTATCCGAATCTCGATCTCGCCATCGGCATCAGCAACCGCACGGTCGACCTGATCTCGGAAGCCATCGACTGCAGCATTCAGCTAGGTGAATTGCCCGACTCGAATCTGATCGCGCGGCAATTGGGCACCCTCGAGCACGTGACATGCGCAAGCCCGGCTTATCTGGCCCGACATGGCACGCCCGTCGACCTCGACGATCTGCGCGGACACGCCGCCGTCAATTGCATGTCACCGCATAACGGCCGCGAAGTCGACTTCGACTTCGAAGTGGACGGCGAAGCTCAAAACGTCAAGGTCAGAGGCTTCGTTAAAGTCAGCGACGAGCAGGCTTATCTCACCTGCGGACTGCAAGGCCTGGGGCTGATCCAGCCCGCACGAATCGCCGCACAGCCCTACCTCGATTCGGGACTGTTGCGCGAAGTACTGCCGCAATGGAAACCCGCGCCGATGCCGGTCTCGGTCGCGTATGTGAAAAACCGTCGGGTGTCGCCGCGCGTTCGGGCTTTCGTCGACTGGCTTGCGGAGTTGTTCGAGCAGACCGAACACGTCGATCAGGACCTGTCGCGAGTGCGTCAGTTGTTGCGTGGCCTGCATCCCGCTTGAGGCGGGTTTCATGCAGGCCCGCAACATCACGGATACGTTAGTTCGGTAGTGTCACCGGCACCGGACGTGTCAGCAGATCAACGTAGAAATTGAAAAAAGTCGGATTGTCGAAGCGTTTCACCACTGTCATCTTCTGCAAACCCGCCGGCCGCGAACTGGTGTAACCAGTCGACTTGCCGTCATTGGCGCCGAAGCTCATATCCACATCCACCCATTCATCCACCGTCTGCGTCGCGAACGACGGATGCATTAGATACGCCAGCGTCAGCGTGTCCCAGATATTCGTGGTGTAGTTCGGATTCGTTTCAAAACCGTTCTTCCCGTCGAAACCATAGCCGTTCAAGGTCTTGAATAGTTGCGTGATGATGGTCTGTTTGTTCGGATCGTGCGCAACGCGGTCGTACAGCGCTTTGTCCATCTTCACGGTGTCCGTCACGTCGAGCGGAATCACCACCTGTTTGATCGGCAGGCGCAACACAGTCTTCGCGGCTTCCGGATCGAACCACCAGTTGAATTCGGCTGTGGGTGTCGTGTTGCCAGGCACGTCGATCGCACCACCCATATAGATGATCTGTTTGATCAGCGGCACGATCTCAGGGTGCTGACGCGTGGCGAGCGCGATGTTGGTCAGCGGGCCGATCGCCAGAATCGTCACCTCGCCAGGATATTGCTTCACCGAATCGACGATGAAATCCACCGCGCTCTTGCCCTGCACTTTTGTGTGCGTAGCGAAGCCGTCCGGTGGTGCAACGAGGTCGCCGTCCGATTTCGGCTCGGGCGTATTCCACGCGCCGAGATAGCCGTCGCCGCCCGGGAATTGCTTCTGCTCGGCCTGGATGGTGGCGAAATCATGCGATAACGCATAATTGGCGCCCGCATAGACGCCGATCTGATTTTCAACGCCAAGACGCTCAACCGATTTCAATGCATCCGCTACGCCCTGCTTCAACCATTGATTGCCGGAGACCACCGTAATACCCAATACTTTCAGTGAGCCTTGCGCCTGCAATTGCGCAGCCATTACGCCGAGCTGCCCGTCGTCGCTCAGTGTGTTGTAGTCGCTGTCGATAATCACTTTGGGTGGATTCGTCTGCGCACGGATATCGTTGCCGCCACACGCAGAGAGCGCCGAGACGGCCACCACGCTTGCCACGCAGGTCAACGCCACGAAAAGTCCCTTCACCGATGTCTCCTTTTTGTGCAGTCATACCGCTCGAATAAGCGGGTTCATCATAGACGTAATATGTGCCGCCGCTCGTGCCTGAGTTTCTTGCGAATCATCCCGCCATTGCGCTCGACATCGTTCTGGCCGATCAGGTGGTGGACCTGCTTGAACAGTGCGCTGATATCGCACCGCGCAGCGGTCCGCTGAAGAATTCACAACTGGTAGCGCGCAAGCCGGGCGACGCGGAGCAACGCAGGATCGAAGTACCAGTGGAAGATAATGCTCAGGTCGGCGATGGTGGAACGAATGCGCGTCGAGTGACGCGCATCGCTAGCTGTGAAGCCGCAGATTGACAGCTAGCGATGCGACAGCGAATGTGAATTGCGTGGACCGCATGTGCCGCGAGTCACGAAGACGCGCAGCACATTACGCGAACTTACGGCTGACGTGCCTGCGGCGCAGCCCCCGGACAAGCGGGGTCTTTACCCCAATGCCCGTCGCACACGCGCCAGCGGCACAACTGGTCTTCAAAGAAGCCGCGTTGCCCGCACTCTTTCACGCGTTCGGCCAGCTTGGCGTTCCCAGGCGCAGCCGATGCACTGACCTTGGTGGCCGTGCTGCCGTCTGCCGCTTTCGCGTCAGCCGGTTTGGTGCGCGCCACGAGTGCAGCCAATAGATCGGCATCCGAATCATCTTTCGAAGCATTACCGGCAGGGCGCGATTTCTTCGTTTGAGCGACCGCGGTCGGCGCGCTCGCGTGATGATTGCTTGCGCTCGCGCTTTCCTTCTTGCTGTGCGCCGCTGTGTCGTGTTTCGCATTGCTGGCGACAGCCGTGGAGGAGCTCTTACCGTGCTTTGCCGCCGGCACCGTGACCGCCGACGCAGCCGTTGCGGACGCAACCGGTGTAGACGCGGTGCTCGGCTCAGCGCCATCGGCAAGCGCGCGCGATAAGCGGTTTTCATCGCCACTGGCAGGCGCACTCGCGGATGCCTGTGGCGCCTTGTTGTCGCTGTCGTCAGCAACGATCGTGGCCGCTTGTGACGACGCTGCAACCGGCGCCTCCGCTTTCGCAGTGACCTGCGGCGCACCGCTCGCGGCGGACGCCGGCACCGCAGCTTTCGCGGCGTTCGCAGGCGTGGCTGAGGCCAACGACTCCGTCTGCACACGCTGCTGCATATGCCACGCGCCCCAGCCGCCGGCCGCGATCACCAGCAAGGCGACCAGCAGCAGCGGCGTTTTGGACCGGCGTGGTTTATCGGTAGGCGGCTCGACGCGGCCTTCCAGATTCGCGAGAATTCGCGAACCATTGCCATCGGCGCCCTTAGCCTTATCGGATAACAGGCTAGGTGGGGCTTTGGAATTCGAACTTTCCGGCGCACTCATTCACTGTCTCATTGAATCCTGGATTATTTCGCCGTGATAATACCGTTCCGGCTCCTCTCCGAGCAGGCCTGATTCTAAGAGCAAGCATTACAAAATACAATTGTTTCCAATTTCCGGGGTCGACTTTGATTGCCGTAGTACTTCTCGCCTATTTCGCCTTCGCCGTTGTGATCGCCGCAATGCTGCTATTGCCGGCGGTACGCGCCTCTTTATTAGGCGCCGCACTCGCCATTCACGGCCGCGTTATGCGCGGAGCATCTCAAGGTGCTTCACGTGCTCGCGGTCAATTAGTACGTTCGGCAAAAATTTCGCAATCGACTGCAGTCGATATGCAAAAGTTACTGGCAAAGCGGCGCTTGCTGATTTTTACCACCACAGGTATTCTTGCGACGCCGCCATTGGTGGCATTGGCTTTACGCGGCAGGCAATTATTCCAATTCGATGACACTGCACGGGTACCGGATGAGAAAATTGCCGCGTTATTGAATGGCGAACAGCTCGTGCCCCCGCCGCCGCTGCCGCCCGAGGTATTTGCAACGCAGGAAGTGGAGCAGATTCGGCCCGCGCTGAAAGACGCGAGCCGCGACTGGAATTTGCTCGACGCCGATTTCAGAACGCGTTTATTGCTCGTTTACAAAATCATGCACGAGCAGTACGGGTATGAAATGGCATTGCTGGAAGGTTATCGCAGTCCGGAGCGGCAAAACCGCCTGGCGCAAATGGGGGGCAACGTCACCAATGCCGCAGCGTTTCAAAGCTATCACCAATACGGTCTTGCCGCGGACAATGCGTTTTTGCGCGACGGCAAGCTCGTCATTTCAGAAAAAGATCCCTGGGCCATGCGAGGCTATCAGTTATACGGACAGACGGCCGAACAGGTCGGCCTGACGTGGGGTGGCCGTTGGAAATTGATGGATCTCGGGCACGTTGAATATCACAAACCCGGCTTCGTCCTGGGGCGTGGTCATTAAGGCGAAGTGGGCAATAAAGAGGTTGGCAATGGGGCGTTCAAGCAAATTTTCTGGCAAAAGTCGGCAATGCCGCCTGCATAACGGCATTCGTCCCATCGCCATCGGCGAAACATTCCACGGCGGATTTAACAATCCGGCCGCATTCACCTTCGCCTGAATATGCTTTCGATTTATTTCAAACGCGGCGCTGGCAGACTTTGCCCGCGCTCGCACCATGCTGTTTGTCACACACGCGCCACAACACACATCACCAAGACCTGAACGGCCTATGCGACGCATTCTTAACGTGTTGACCCATACACGCACGCTCTCGATCATCGGCTTGCTCGCGCTCGCTGCTGTTTTGTTCATCGGTGCCGATACCTTGCAGATCGACCTGATGTGGCCTGCCATCGTGCTCGGCGCGGTGATCGCGCTATGGCTGCTGGTGTGGGTGGTGCGCCGCCTGCGCGCGCGGCGCGCGAACAACAAGCTCGGTGAAATGCTCGAGCAGCAAGCCGAAAAACAGACCGAAACCGGCCCCGCCCCAACGCCCGCGCGCCAGGCCGAACTCGACGTGCTGCGCACGCGCCTCGTCGACGCGGTGAAAACGATCAAGACCTCGAAGATCGGTCAGATGTCCGGCGGCTCCGCGCTGTATGAATTGCCCTGGTACATCGTGATCGGCAACCCGGCCGCGGGCAAGAGCAGCGCCGTGCTGAATTCCGGTCTGCAATTTCCTTTCGCCGACAAGAACAACGCCGTGATTCACGGCATCGGCGGCACGCGCAATTGCGACTGGTTCTTCACGACTGAAGGCATTCTGCTCGACACCGCCGGCCGCTATTCCGTGCACGAAGAAGACCGCACCGAATGGATCGGCTTCCTCGGCCTGCTCAAGCGCTTCCGGCCGAAGGCGCCGATCAACGGCATCATCGTCACGGCGAGCATTGCCGAGCTGACCAGCAGCAAGCCCGAGTTCGCGATCAATCTCGCGAAGAATCTGCGCCAACGGGTGCAGGAGTTGACCGAGAAGCTCGAAGTGTTTGCGCCGGTGTATGTGATGTTCACCAAGGCCGACCTGATCACGGGCTTCACCGAATTTTTCAGCGGCAGCGACCGCCACGAATACGATCGCGTGTGGGGCGCCACCCTGCCCTACGAGCCGGACGAGAAGCGCGACGTAGTGGGTCTATTCGACGACCACTTTGAGGAACTGTATGACGGCCTGAAGGAAATCAGCGTCGCGCAGATGTCGATCAACCGCGGCAACAAGCTCTCGCCCGGCCAGTTGAGCTTCCCGCTCGAATTCTCGGCGATCAAGCCCGCGTTGCGTGCGTTCCTCGCCACGTTGTTCGAAACCAATCCGTTCCAGCACAAGCCCATTTTCCGCGGCTTCTACTTCACCAGCGCGTTGCAGGAAGGCGAGACCAACAGCGCCGCCGCCACGCGTATCGCCAACCGCTTTGGTCTTTCCGCGGACAGCCTGCCCAAGCCGCATAGCGCGTTCTCGAAGAACGGCTTCTTCCTGCGCGATCTGTTCTCCAAGGTGATCTTCGCCGACCGGCAAACCGTCAAGCAGTTCGCCAGTCCCGCCAAAACGCGCATGCGTTATGCCACGTTCTTCGGCTTCGTCGCGGTGCTCGCGTTGGCGCTCGGCGGCTGGACGTGGTCGACGATCGGCAATGAGCAGCTCGCCGACAACGTCAAGGCCGACCTCGACAACGTGGTGCGCCTGCAGCAGAACCGCAACGACCTGCAATCGCGCCTGCAGGCCATGGACATTCTGGAAGACCGCATCGACCAGCTCGAACAGTTCCGCCGCGACAAGCCGCTGGCCGTGTCGCTCGGGCTGTATCAGGGCGACCGCCTCGAGCAGCACTTGCTCACGGAGTATTACAACGGCGTGCGCCAGATCCTGCTCGACCCGGTCTCGCAGAATCTCGCGTCGTTCCTGAAGGACGTCAACGCGCACCCCGATCAGCTCGCACCGTTGAACCGCACGCCGGACGCCGCGGCGATTCCGGTGTCCGCACACACGGCGATGGCGGCGAACAGCCAGGGCGGCCTGTATAGCGATGCGTCGCCGACTAACGTGGAAGACGCGTACAACGCGCTCAAGACCTACCTGATGCTGAGCGACAAGCGTCACGTGGAAACCGCTCACCTGACCGATCAGGTCGCCCGCTTCTGGCGCGGCTGGCTCGAGACGAATCGCGGCAACATGCCCCGCGACGAGATGATCCGCAGCGCCGAGCGCATGATCACCTTCTATCTGTCGCGCGTGTCCGACAACGACTGGCCGATGATCGACCAGAACCTCGGCCTCGTCGACCAGACCCGCGAAAACCTGCGCCGTGTCGTGCGCGGCATGCCGGCTCGTCAGCGCGTCTACGAAGAAATCAAGGCGCGTGCGTCGACCCGTTTCGCGCCGATGACGATCGCGCGCATCGTCGGCGAAAACAATACGGCGCTGGTGGCCGGCAGCTACGCGATTCCCGGCACCTTCACGCGTGAAGCATGGTTCCAGTACGTGCAGCCGGCGATTCGCGATGCCGCCACCAAGGAATTGCAGGCCAAGGACTGGGTGCTCAATACCTCCGCGCACGACGACCTGACGCTCGAAGGCAGTCCCGAGCAGATCCAGAAAGCACTCGTGGCGATGTACAAGACAGAGTACGCAATGCACTGGCAGAAGTTCATGCAGGGCATTGCCGTGCAGAGCTTCGGCAGCTTCGGTCAGGCGGTGGATGCAATGAACCGTCTCGGCGACCCGCAGGATTCACCAATCCGCAAGGTCCTCGAAACCGCGTACGACCAGACTTCGTGGGACAACCCGTCGCTCTTCAATGCGAATCTGAAGCGCGCGCAAACCGGCATGACGAGCTGGTTCAAGAACTGGTTCTCGCGTGCGCCGACCGGCCAGCTGAACGCCAACATCGACATCAACGGCAATCCGGTGGAAGTGCCGATGGGTCCGATCGGCCAGGAGTTCTCGGCGTTGGGCCGCATCGTCGTCTCCGGCGACAACGGCTCGATGTTGAAGGGCTACATGGACACGCTCTCGAAGGTCCGCACGCGCTTTAACGTGATCAAGAACCAGGGCGATCCGGGACCGGGCGCACGTCAGCTGATGCAGCAGACGCTCGACGGCAGCGGCTCCGAACTGGCCGATTCGCTGAAGTACGTCGACGAGCAGATGCTGACGGGCCTCACCGATTCGCAACGCAAGGCGCTGCGCCCGCTGCTGGTGCGTCCGCTGATGGCGGCGTACGCGGTGGTGATCCAGCCGGCTAGCGTCGAAGTCAACAAGGTGTGGAACGCGCAGGTCTACCAGACCTTCCAAGGGTCGCTCGCGAACAAGTATCCGTTTGCAGGCGATGCAAAGGTCGAAGCCGGCGCAGGCGAAATCGCCCAGGTGTTCGGGCCGGACGGCGCGATCGCCAAGTTTGTCGGCACGACGCTCGGGCCGCTCGCGGTGCGCCGTGGCGACACGCTGACCTCGCGCACATGGGGCGACATGGGTCTCGCGCTGACGCCCGACTTCACCAGCGGTTTCGCACGCTGGGTGGCGCCGCTTGCCGGCGGCGCCGCGACCTCGGGTGGCCAAAGCTCGGCCGAACCGCAGACCGTATTCCAGATCCTGCCGCAGCCGAGCAGCGGCACCACGGAATACACGCTCGCGATCGACGGCCAGCAGATGCGTTACCGCAATACGCCGCCGCAGTGGACCAACTTCGTGTGGCCAAATCCGTCGGGCTCGCCGGGCGCCACGCTGAATGCGACGACCTTCGACGGCCGCACGCTGCAACTGGTCAACGAGCCGGGCCGCTACGGTCTGGAGAAGCTGATCAACTCGGCGCAGCGTAAGCGCCGTCCGGACGGCACCTTCGATCTGTCGTGGACGCAAGGCAATGTCACGGTGGCAGTCAGCATGCGCATCATCAGCACGTCGCAGGCCTCGGGCGGCGCCAGCAGCGATGCACCGCAACAGCAAAGCCTGCGCGGCTTGCGGCTGCCGTCGTCGGTGGCGGACGTCAGCGCCGCGGCGAATTCAGTCAATGCGACGGCCGCGGGTGCGCCAGGACCAACAGGAACAGCGGGCACCGCGCCCGCTGTCGCACCGGCCTCGCCAGCGGCACGGCCGGCCACGGCCGCCGCCGCGGTTTCGAACACAGGGGGTGCGCAATGACGCAAACCGTGCAGGCGCAAATCGCCTACTTCGGCAAGATTCCGTCGCGCGGCGACTTCGTCAAAAGCGCGCATAACCCGCAATTGCTGGCCACGCTCGACCGCTGGATCGCCGAGGCCATGGAGTTGCTCACTGACGATCCGCGCTGGAAGATCGTCTACGAAAACGCCAAGCCGATGCACTTCGCGTTCCTCGGTTCGCGCAGCAAGCTGGCGATCGCCGGGCATATGGTGGCGAGCCAGGATCAATCGTCGCGCCGCTTTCCGTTTCTTGCCGCCACCGCGCTGGAAGTGGAAAAGCCGCTGACGTTCCTCGCGCATAGTCCGCTGGCCTTTGCGCGCCTGTGGTCGCGCATCGCCTCGCAGATGAAGCCCTTGCTCGGCGTGAGCGAGCCGGCCGGCGCGCTGCACGCGCTCGGCGAAACGCAAGTGCCGATCGAAATCGGCGGCGGTCCTGGCAATCCGCACGACGGCACCTTCAACGATTTCGTCGAGCATCAGACCCTCTCCGGCCTCGAACAGATGCTGCTTGCAAGCGGCCATCCGGTGCGCCTGCGTGGCGCGATGCTGGCGCTCGGTTCGCTGCTGCGGCCGGTGATGCAAAGCGGCTCGTCGCATCTCGAACGCGGGCTCACGCTGCCGCTGCCGAACGATCCGTTCTATCGCTCGCTCGTCGCCGCTTTCTGGCTCGAACTGATCGCACCGTTCGTCTCGCAGGCCGACTTCGAACTGGCGATTTTTATCGGCACGATTGCCGAGCGCGAACGGCTCATCATCGGCTTTAACGGCGCCTCGGCCAAAACGCTGCACAGCGTGGTCGATCCGCAGGCGTACGCGGCACACAACATCGATATCGACGATCCCGAGTGGATCGACGAACACGCACAAAACGACCATGGCATCAGCAAGCTCGTCAGTTACCTCGACCAACCGCAACTGTCGTTGCGTGTCAGCATCGACACGTTCCGCGAAGCATTCACGGGAGCGTGACACGATGTTGAGCAAACACACGCGCATTGCCTCGCTGCTGGCAGGTCTTCTCGTCTGCGCACTCGCCCATGCCGACAACGACGGCCCCGCACGCGTCACGCCGGTCGACAACAGCGGCATGGCGATTCGCACGACGGCTCTGCCGTCGGCACAGTCGGGCACTGCAGGTCCTGCTGTCAGCACGGCCGGCCTCGCCAGCGGCACCACGGGCGGCGGCACGGGCGCGATCAGCGCAGCGCCGCCACCGGCCAATGCAACACCGGGCCAGGTGGTGGTGGGCGGAAAGGTACCGGATGAAGCGACCAAAGCGGCCGTGCTCGCACGTCTGCGCGACACCTACGGCTCGGCCAACGTAGTCGATCAGATCGAAGTCGCCGACGTCGCGACGCCGCCGAACTGGTCCGCCAACGTGCAAAAGCTGATCGGCCCTCAACTGAAGCAGATCAGCAAAGGCCAGTTGAAGATCGACGGCACGCAGATCGACGTGAAGGGCGAGGTGCATAACGAATCGCAGCGCCAACAGCTCGCAAGCGATATGGCGAACGCGCTGAATCCGACCTACACGATCAAGAATGGCTTGCGCGTGAGCGCATCGGAACAGGGCCTGCTCGACCAGACATTGGCGAATCGCACGATCGAGTTCGAGACGGGTAGCGCGACACTTACGCCGCAAGGCCGCGCGATTCTCGATCAGATGGCGGCCGTGTTGTCGAAGATGCAGACGAAGACGGTGGCGATCATCGGCCATACCGACAACTCGGGCAATCGCACCTCGAATATCGCGCTGAGCCAGGCGCGCGCGGATGCGGTGAAGGGCTATCTGGTCGCGCGGGGCATTCCGCCCGAGCAGATGACGACCACAGGAGTTGGTCCGGATCAGCCGATCGCATCGAACGATACGACCGACGGACGGGCGCGCAATCGGCGTATTGAGTTTCGCGCGGGGTCTTGAGTTGCTGCTTGCTTGACCTGACGAATTAAAAAAGCCTGGCACCGATTTCGATGCCAGGCTTTTTTTCTTGCATTCAAGGAAGTTCTAGCTGTTTTCCTCGGGCTTCACGCCCAACAACTCGCGAATATGCGCGAGCGACCCATCGTCCTTCACCACCGACGACAACCACTGATGCAAAGGCATATCCGCGCATTCCGCCGCCTTGTCCGCAAGGTACGCAGCCGGGTTATGCGGCTCGGTGCTGCGAAAGAATTTGGCCACGGCACGCAACTGCGCGACGGCTTGCGCACGGCTCTGGATTCCTGCAATCGGACTGATCGTGGTCGGCATGGTCGTCAACACGGGTTCCTCGCGTTGCGGTGAAGTCTTGAAGGTAGGCTCGGCGCGTTCGTGTTCTTCCGGCTTCGGCGCTTTCGGCGGCGACGCTTCAGCGCTGACGCCCAGTTCGCGTGCGAAGCGTTCCGCCAACCGGTAGACGCTCTCGTACGCATCTTTCGCCTGACGGAAGCTCGGTGCCGAATCGCCGGCGCGCTGGTCCAGTTGCTGTTCGAGTGCGAGCATCGCCGCTTCGAATGCTTTCAGATCGGCCAGCAGGGTCGAATAGAACGCCGGCGGGGTGGCGCGTTTCGATGCTTCAATCTGCTCGATGGAGGGCTTGCCGCGCGCGATATCGTCGGCATGATCCGGATCGCGCTTGACCGCTTGCGCGACATGCGTGGCCACGTCCCAATCAATCGTGCTGTACGAGCTGCCTTGCGACGACGTGAGTGACATCGCCCGCAAGAGATCACCAGTACGGCCCATCAGCCACGCGACGTTGCCGAGGCGATACTCTGTGTCGTCGCCTTCCGGCAACGGATGCACGTGATCCCAGTACTTTTCGCACAGCCCCGTCAGCAGCGCATACCCCTGCGTGAGACCGGTCACGCCCTCTTCGATAGCCAACGCCTCGGTGAGCCAGACAGCGAGGCGCAGGTCTTTGGTCTGCGTCTGCAGCAGGTTGCTGGAGCGTTCGACCACGAATGGCCAGTCGGCCTCCTTGATATCCGTGACCCATTCGCCCTGGTCGAGCGACGGGTCTTCGAATCGGCGCGCGTGCTGAATCGCGTCGAAATCTGCCGAAAACAGCAGGTCGTCGCCACAAGGCGAGGTTTCGCTGATCGGCGCCAGCAGCGTGTTCAGATTAGTCGGCATGACAGAAAGCAATAAGGTTCCGGTACGGCATTAAAACAGATTGGCAAGCAGACGGGGACTGGCCTGTTCACGCAACCGTGTATTCGAACTCGCCCGCTTCGCTCGCGCGGACCGAGATGCGTTCGATCGCGGTGCCATTGGCAATGCGCTCCAGCACCTGCTGCGCGACTTCAGGCAATAGCGTGCCGTTCAGAATGTGGTCCACATTGCGCGCACCGGAATCCACTTCGGTGCAGCGCGCCAGCACAGCGTCGACGAGCGACTCGTCCCACTCGAACACCGCCTTGTGATTCGATTCGATGCGGCGGCGAATCCGCTCCAGCTTCAAGTCGATGATTTCGGCGAGCACGTCGTCGGATATCGGGTAGTACGGCACCACTTTCATACGACCGAGGAACGCCGGCTTGAACGCCTTGTACAGTTGCGGGCGCAACGTCTCCGCGAGTTCGTCCGGATCGGGCAACTCTTCGGCACTCTTGTTCAGGCATGCCTGCATCACCGCCTGCGAACCGACGTTCGACGTCAGAATGATCAGCGTGTTGCGGAAATCGATCTCGCGGCCTTCGGCGTCGTCCATCGTGCCCTTGTCGAACACCTGGAAGAACATTTCCAGCACGTCCGGGTGCGCCTTTTCCACTTCGTCGAGCAGCACGACCGAATACGGATTGCGACGCACCGCTTCGGTCAGCACACCGCCCTCGCCGTAACCGACGTAGCCCGGCGGCGAACCCTTCAGGCCCGATACGCTGTGCGCCTCCTGATACTCGCTCATGTTGATCGTGACCATCTTGCGTTCGCCGCCGTACAGCACATCGGCGAGCGCCAGCGCGGTTTCGGTCTTGCCGACACCCGACGGTCCGACGAACATGAACACGCCGCGCGGTTTGTTCGGGTCTTCGAGACTCGCGCTGGCGGTGCGCACGCGCTGTGCGATTGCATCGAGCGCGTGGTCCTGACCGATCACGCGAGCGGCCAGCAGCGGCTGCAGATTCAGCACGGTCTGAATTTCGTCCTTGATCATGCGGCCGAGCGGAATGCCGGTCCATGAAGCGACGATTTCGGCCACCACGTGGCCGTCGACCTGCAAGGGGACCATCGGCTGGCCGCCCTGCAATGCATGCAATTCCGCAACACGCGTGGCCAGCGTTTCGCGTGCCTGCTGCGCCTTGTCGGCCTGCGCGGCGTCCGCGCTGCTCACGCGCGCGGCGTCGATTTCCGCACGCAAGCCGACGATCTCCGTCACCAATGCGCGCTCCTTGTCGTAGCGCGCCTCGTCTTCGGCCAGGTCTTTCACGTCTTCTTCGCGCAGGCTGCGCAGTTCCGCGAGCCGCTCGTCGTGCAACGCGCCACTCGCCACTTCGCGTTCCAGCGCCGCGATTTCGGCGTCGACGCGTTCGAGGCGTTTCTTCGTGTCGTCGATCGCGGCGGGTGTCGAGCTATGCGCGAGCGCGACTTTCGCGCAGGCGGTGTCGAGCACGCTGATCGCCTTATCCGGCAGTTGACGGCCGCTGATGTAGCGATGCGACAGACGCACCGCTTCGGTGATCGCATCGTCCAGCACGCGAACGTTGAAGTGCTTTTCCATCAACGCGGCCATGCCACGCAACATCGCCGCCGCGAGCGTCTCGTTCGGTTCTTCGATCTTTACGACCTGGAAACGCCGCGCCAGCGCCGCATCTTTCTCGAAGTACTTCTTGTATTCGCTCCACGTGGTCGCCGCGATGGTGCGCAATTCGCCACGCGCCAAGGCCGGCTTCAGCAGATTCGCCGCATCGTTCTGCCCGGCCTGGCCACCGGCGCCGATGATCGTATGCGCTTCGTCGATAAACAGAATGATCGGATGCGTGCTCTTCTTCACCTCGTCGATCACGTTCTTCAGGCGGTTCTCGAACTCGCCTTTAACGCTCGCGCCGGCTTGCAACAAACCCATATCGAGCACATGCAACGCGACGCCTTTCAGCGGTGCAGGCACGTCGTCAGCCGCAATGCGCAGAGCGAGGCCTTCGACTACCGCTGTTTTACCGACGCCCGCCTCACCCGTCATGATCGGATTGTTCTGCCGGCGACGCATCAGGATGTCGATGGTCTGGCGAATCTCGCCTTCGCGGCCGATCACCGGATCGATCTTGCCTTCTCGCGCACGCTGCGTGAGATTGCTGGTGTAAGTATCGAGCGCGGGGGTTTTAGAAGGTGCACCGGGTGCAGAATCGGCTGCAGCTACATCGCTCACGCCTTCCGCAGCGTTCTCTGCGGTATTGCTCCGTTCGACTTCACGCGACCCCGCGGTCATTTCGTCGAACTTGTGCTTCAGATCCGTCACCCGCACGTCGCGCAGCAACGGCGACATGCGCTCGGCAAACTGCGCGAGGTCCGGCGCCGTCAGTAACGCGAGCAGCAAATGCCCCGAGCGAATCCGGCCGATCTGCGAATCGAGCGACGCAATCAACCACGCCTGTTCGAGCAAATCGATGAGGTGCTTCGAGAAGACCGGTGTGCGCGTATTGCCGGTCTTCAAGCGCTGCAATTCGCGCTCGATATCCGCGCGCAAAGCATGCGCGTCGACCCGGCTCGCACGCAGCGCCAGCGTGACATCGCTCGCCGGTTCATCCAGCAGCGCGAGCAGCAGATGCTCGAGGTCGACCTCATAGTGACCGCGCGCGAGACAGTTGTTCGCCGCGAGTAACGCCGCTTGCCGGCAGGTCGGATTCAGTTTGGCGATCAGGGTATTGAGGGACGTGCTCATGTCGTGCGATCCGGGTCCAGGTTCTATTGTTGTTGTCAGTGAATCACGTGCAATTCGTAGCGGGCATCCGCACGGTCACGGTCGGCTTCTCGCGTGCACAGAAATGCGTCCCAGCCGAGGCGTGCGCCGCCGCTCAGCGAGCTGGGTCCCACCTCCTTGCGGCGCAGAACCAGCGAGACCTCATATTCGAGGGTCACGCCGGCAAGCAGCGTCAGCATGCGTTCGAGCGCCACGGCGCGGTCTGCACCAGGTAAAAACGCTTCGTAGTCGGTCTTGTCGAGCGGCCCGATCACAAGCCGCGCGCGCATGTCGCGCTGCCAGACCCGCTCGCCCGCCAGCGCGGTGGCGCCGAGCGTCGCGTTGACGCCGCCGAGTACGGTCAATTGATCGCGCGGTACGTCGTACCATTTGCCGACGAACTGCTCGACGCGCACCCGCACCTTGAAGTACTCGGACAGGGTACGTTGCAGATAGGCCGCTGAAACCGGCCGGTGTCGTGCGGCCAATGCATAGCCGGCAATCGCTTCGTCGAATAGCGCGCCGTCGCCGCTTTGCAGACTGTTGCGCGTGTCGTCGTCGGCGACGCCTGCCAACGCGAGCAACAGCGGCAGATAACGTTCGTCCCGATCCAGTTCGTAGTGAAACGGCAGCCTGTACTTCTTCCACGCCGCGTAGAACAGCGCAGTCGCGCGATTCGAAAACACGTCGAAGAATTCGCGCGCGGCCCGGTCGCGCTTAATCTGCTCGCGCGCGATGATCTGTTCGGTGTAGTGCAGCGGCAAGGCGCCCTGCCCGCCGAGCAACCCGAAAAAAGCCGGCGTGATATCGACCTTGTTGAGCGAGCCTGCTTCAAGCGCGGCGGTGCGTTGCGGCTTCTCTTTCAGCGCCGTGCCTTCATCGTCGTAAGACTGTGCGCTGTGAATTTCGCTCGGCGGAAACGACATCGACAGCGAATTGCGAAAGGCAATTCGCTGCGCGACGATTTCGCCGGGGCGTCCATGGCTCGACGGCGTTTGTTGCGCGAACCACTTCTCGAGAATCCGCACCGCCTGAAAAAATTCGAAGCGATGCGGTTCGTCGAGAAGTTGCTCGACTACGCCAGGATCGATTCGCCGCTGCGCGGTTTGCATCGCAGAATCTCCTCGCCGGTGCGTTTCGACACGACGACCAGTTGCACAAAGCTGTTCAGATGTACGTACAGCCCGAAAAACGTATCGATCACCCGCACAAACGAAGCGAGACTCGTGCCGACGAAGTGCTCTTCGTCGATCGTCAAACGAATCTCAATGCCACGCACGAAGGTTGCAAACGGTTTGCCCGGCAGCCATTGCACCGCTGCGCGCTGCTCGATGCCGACCAAACCGTCGATATGCCGCGCCGACACCGCCGTGCGCCGCAAATCGTAAAGCACCAGCATTTCCTTGAGCGCCGACAGGCCGCTATTAGCGAGCGACACATGGTTCAACGCCAGATGCGAAATCAGCCGCCAGTGCGAAGCGCGCCCGCGCTCGAAACGCACACTAGGCGTCGGCCTGCGCAGCATCGTGATGCTGCCCGTTAGCGAGCCGCCTTCCAGAAACAGATCGCCACCTTCGAGACCCACGGCGAGGCTGGCCGGCAGGTCGCGATTGGTACACGTCAGATCGAGACTCAGCGTATCGGTCTGCGGCGCGGCCGGTTCGAAGTCGATATCGACGATCGAGATTTCGGTCTCGTAACCGGGGCTTTTCTGCGCAACCCAATCGTTGCGTCGCGCGAACCAGTAGTGCCCTGCACGCGCCGCTTCGCCGTGATGCAACGAATAGAACGGCCGGAATTCGATCACCGATTCTTCATGCGCCTGCTGCCGGACGAGTTTCACCGAGTCGATCGAATAGACTTCGTACGCGAATGCCCGGCGCGCTTCGGCGATCACCGGGTACGAAATCGCCTGGTGACTGATGCGGATCGGCTCGCCGTGCTGTTCGAACAGATTCACGACCGGCGTGCAGAACAAGCGGAAATGGTGCGCGGACAACGAATCCAGCAAGCGCGCAACATGAGAATCGCTGCGCACTTCCTTCAGTACGATGTGCAGCGTCAGACGCTGGCAGCGGCCGCTCGCGCGTGTCATCGCCGCCAGATCGAAATCGGTGAAGTTGAATTTTTCGGGGAAAGCAAAGTATTCAGTCAGCAACCGGTACGCCGGATGCGATTTGGCCGGATAGTCGATCAGCGCATCGTCTTCATCGAAACCGGCTTGTACGACCGGCGATTGACGCAGTTGCGTCCACACGCCGCGGCGGTCGGCTTCCACATAAGTGGCCATCGCGTTGACGAACAGGCAGTCCGCCAGCGCCGCGATAAACGACTGTTCGCCGTGCAGGTGCGTGCGCAACGTGCCGACTTTCAATGCGGAGAGATCGAGCTGCGCAGCTGTGGATTCGAACGTGATCGACACAATCGCCGTAGCGTTGCCCGGCAGAACGGTCGCGCTTGGCGCCATGGCCACCGATGTGTACTTGGCCTCCGAGATCCGGATTGGCGCCAGCGTCACATCGTAGGCGGTCCGGAAGCGGCATTGCACGCCGCGAATCGGGCGCGACTTGAGTTCGGTGCCACGCTCGACCAGCACCGGTTCGGTCAGATGACTGAGCGCGGCCGAGGTACCCAACTGCGCGATCGAGCACGACGGAAACGGCCGCAGGTAGTGCGGATACAGCACTTCCAGCAGCGCTTCGGTGAATTCGGGGTAATCGTCGTCGAGCTTCTTGTTGATACGCGCGCCCAGCAGCGCGAACGATTCGATCATCCGCTCGACGTGCGGATCTTCGCAGTGCTCGCCCGACATCGCGAGGCGCGCTGCGATCTTCGGATAGCGCTCGGCGAAATCGCGCGAGTAGCGCCGCAGAAATGATAATTCGCGCTCGTAATACGGCAGCAATTCTTCCATCGATCTATCCCCGAACCTGAACCATCGCCGCCTGATCAGTCACCACCGTTGCGCGTTAACGGTAACGACAAAGCGGTACTCAAAACACTAAAACGCAGGTACTAAAGCTTCGCGCGTGCGCGCGTCACCGAATATTGCAGCGTAGAAGGCTGCAGCATCGCATCGAAACTCACCGGTTCTTCCGCCGGGTGCACCACCAGCAACGCCTGAATCGCAAAGTTCAGCGCGTTGGTGGATTGTTCGTTCAATTCGAGCGTGACCGCCACCTGCTGCAAGCGCGGCTCATGCCGTGCGATGGCCTGTTGAATCGATTTGCAGATAAACGTGCGGTCGTAGTGACTCGCCAGGCTCAAGCCCGCGAAATCGTTCAGCCCGTACGTGAGCACCGAGCGCTGACATTCCGGCAGCGCCGCCAGCTCGTGCTCGGTCAGGGCAATCCGGGTGTTCAGGATTGCCTCGACGTCGCGTGCAACAGTGGCCTTCAACTCGTCCAACGACAATTGCCGCATCGCCGGGGAAGCCGGCAGATGCGGTTCGTCGTCGAACAGCTTGTCGAGAAAGCTGGGTTCGAAGCGTTTCATCAGCGTCCGAAAAACCGGTTCGATGCGAGGCGCGCGCGGCGGGCATCAGCCTTTTCAGGCTGCGAGGCGCGTGCGCCCCGGCATCAGACCGCGTACGTCTTGTCGTTCTTCGTCAGGCTCCACGCGCCTTGCGCGTTGCCGCCCTGGTTGCCGCCGATCTTCTGCTGCGTGTACTTCCACTGCACGGCAGCGTACTTCAGCGAGAACTGTTCGGTCGGCAGGCCTTCGCCCACCACGCTCGGCGTAGCGCTCGAGATGATCACGTACTTGAGTTTGACTTCCAGGTACTTGATGCGGTTGCCTTCGCCGTCCGAACGCATGAAATCGATCGTCACTTCGTCGAACGTCGTGCCGCCCGATGCGTGTTGATAGATCAGCGGGCTGACCACGTCGATGTCTTTCGTGAACTGCATGTCGGCGTGTTCGCAACGCTCGGACGTATGACCGCCCGCCGTCGAAGCCGTTGCCGAACGCGGTTGCGTAATCGAGTGGCTCCACGAATCGATTTCGATCCAGCCAGCATGATCTTTATCGGCAGACTCGCCTTTGATCGCCGGATTGCCGAATTTTAAATAGATGTCCTTCATAACTCATCGACTCCCCAAAGAGGTGGTTTTAACAGCTAACCCGTGCGGCCGGCACGGGCTTTCTGACTTCGTTTATGAATTTGCCGGTTTCGGCAGGTCAGCGACAAGCCGCAAAGAGATCGACAGCTCGTCCAGTTGAAAGTGCGGACGCAGGAACGCGACCGAACGATACGCACCAGGTTTGCCCGGAATCTCCGAGACCTGTATCGATGCCTCGCGCAGCGGGAACTGCGCTTTCTGCTCCTGAGTCGCGTTGTCGTCCAGCAGCACGTACTGCGAGATCCAACGGTTCAGGAATACTTCGACGTTCTGCGCCGATGCGAAGCTGCCGATCTTGTCGCGCATCATCGCCTTCAGGTAGTGCGCGACGCGCGATACCGAGAAGATGTACTGCAGCTGCGCGGACAGCACGGCGTTCGCATTCGCGCTATCGGTGCTGTATTTCTTGGGTTTCTGCACCGATTGCGCGGCGAAGAACGCGGCGTAATCCGAATTCTTGCAGTGCACGAGCGGAATGAAACCGAGGTCGCTCAGTTCCTTTTCGCGGCGATCGGTAATCGCGATTTCGGTCGGGCATTTCAGCGCGACTTCGCCATCGTCGGTCTTGAACGTGTGGGTGGGCAGGTCTTCAACCAGACCGCCGCCTTCCACGCCGCGAATCGCCGCGCACCAGCCGAAGTCGTCGAATGCAGCTGTCAGGCGGGCGGCAAATGCCCACGCTGCGTTACACCACAGGTATTTGCTGTGATCGGTGCCGTCCACGTCTTCGACGAAGTTGAAGCCTTCCGCCGTGGCGCCGTCTTTCGGATTGAAAGGCAGGCGGCCGAGGAAACGCGGCAAGGTCAGACCGACATAGCGCGAGTCTTCGGAGTCGCGGAACGACTTCCACTTCGCGTATTCGACGGTATCGAACACTTTGCCGAGATCGCGCGGCTTGCCGAGATCGGCAAACGTTTCGAGACCCATCAGTTCAGGCGACGCCGACGCGATGAACGGTGCGTGCGCCGCAGCCGCGACATGCGCCATCTGTTCGATGAAGTACACGTCTTCCGGCTGACGCGTCACTTCGAAGTCGCCGATGATCGTGCCGAACGGCGCGCCACCGAACGTACCGAACTCTTCTTCATACACCTTCTTGAAGAGTGCGCTCTGGTCGAATTCGATGGCGTTCTTGAAGTCGCGCACGAGGTCGCGCTTCGGCGCGTGCAGCGCCTTGATCTTCACCGTCGAGCCGGTATTGCTTTCCTTGCACAGATAGTCGAGGCCGCGCCACGTGCTTTCCATGCGCTGGAATTGCGGCGCGTGCATCACCGCGCTCAGTTGCGCGGAGATCAGGCGGTCGAGTTCCGCGACGCGCGCGTCGATGGTGGCCGACAGGTTGTCGGACATGACCACCGTGCCGTCGAGCACCTGGTGGACGAGCTCGCCGATCAGGTCTTTCGCGCGCGCGTGCTCGGAATCGGACTTCGCCACGCGGCTTTTCTCGACGATTTCGTCGAGCAGCGTGGATTCCGTGCCGCTCTGCACGCTGGCGAGTTGGGCTGCTGCCGTTTGCTGGTTCATCTCACACCCCGTACGTACTTATTCGCCCTGCTTGTCGTGATCCGGCGCGCCGGCGTGGTCTGCTGCGTTGCCCTGATCTTTCGCCAGAGTCTGCAACTGCTGCGTGTTGTTGAGCACTTCGCTCAGCAGGTCCTCGAGCTTGTCGTTGCCGGCCAGCTTGTTGCGCAGATCGGCCAGCTTCGAACGCGCATCGAGCAGACGGCGCAGCGGTTCGATCTGCGCGACCACTTCATCCGGATTGAAATCGGCCATCGACTTGAAACGCAAGTCGACTGCAAATTTGCCGCCCGCTTCGCTCAGGCGGTTTTCCACCTGAAATGCAGCGCGCGGCTCAATCGCTTTCATCACGTCGTCAAAATTGTCACGGTCGATATTGACGAACTTGCGATCGCGCAGCTTCGGCTGCTCGACTTCGGACTGTCCTGCCAGATCGGCAACCACACCGACTACGAACGGCAGCTCCTTGATCTCGATCGCATCACCGCGCTCAACTTCGTACGTCAGTTGAACGCGCGGAGGCCGCACTTTTTGCAAACGCTTCTGAATACTTTCTTTCTTCGCCATCGTCGGCTCCCGGATGCAGATAGGTCAGGCGTGTGGATCAGCGCAGCGCGCTGAACGGGTCGGACGCGCCGCCGCTTTGTGCGGCTTTGGCGGGTGCTGCAGGCGCAGCCGGGGCGGCGGGCGCCGCGGGGGCCGCCGGCGTGGTGGCCGGAGCCGCTGCGCTGGTGGTGGCATCCGGCGTATCGCCGGCCTTGCCTTTGGCGACGACATGGCGAACGATGCGCTTCTTCTTCACCGCCGGTTTGTCGTTCGGGTCAGGCGGGAACAACGTGGCTTCGCCGAGCGTGTCACGCAGTTGCTTGGCGAGCGCTTGCGCGTCCGACTTCGCATCACCCGCGAGCGACGCATCCTGACGCAATTCGCCGAGCGATTGCGTGGCCACGCGCAGGCCGGCTACCGCCAGCACGCTCTTGGCCTGACGATCCGTCTGGTCACGCTGCAGCGCTTCCTGAGCGGCGACGATGGCCTGACCGTAATGGCCCTGCGTGAACTGGATCTGCGCAATGCGCGACCACGGTTCTTCACGGGTCGGATCGGATTTTGACAATTGCTGATAAAGCGCGATGGCGCGATCCTGATCACCGCCCTTGGCGACGGTATCCGCGTCCGCGAGTTGCTTATTAAAAGCCTCCGGTGTGGTCGCTGTGTTGTTGCCCTGTGTCGCGCAACCGGCAATCACGCCGCATGCCAACACTACCCCAGATAGTTTTACTAACAGACGCTCATTCATCGTTTTTCACCGACGTGCGATTTTTTTAATTCAAGGAGAAACCGGAGTTTTGCTTTGCTTCAACTGCGCGGGTATAGTACAGGCCAATTTTCGATAATTCAACTTTCGTGTGAAGAAGCATTGCACAAAAAAAATGCATGTGGATGATTTAAACGAAGCATGCAGAAATTGTTTCCTGGCGCAATAGTCACATTGTGGAGAACGGAAAAAATTTCCGCATACCGGCCTGCCAACACACGAGCGTCATAGAACAATGCACTTTGCATAAAGCGGCATTACGCGGCATAGCGTTGCTGCAAATTTGCCGGATTGAATTCGTTATTGATGTTTTGACGGGGGACGGCGCCGAGCCGGTCGATGTATATATGAATTCGCGTCTTGTTCGCCATGCATCGCTATTGCTTACAACCGCCGCGGCGTGCGCGCTGCTGGGCGGCTGCGCGGCCGCCGTGCCGGCGCTGGGAGCCGCTGCCAATGCGGTTTTGCAGGCGAGCGGCCTCGGCAAGCCCGAGGTGCCGGATGCGCAAAAGCCGCCACGTAATGTCGACCTCACGTTATACGCCGCGCCGAATCTGAATTCCGCCAATGACAACCGCCCACTGGCGCTGGTCGTGCGGCTTTACGTGCTGAAAGACCCCACTTCATTCCAGCAGGCGCCATTCGACGCTTTTACCGATCCGGCCAAGGAAAAGACCATTCTCGGCGGCGATTTGCTGGGCGTGCGCGAAGTGACACTGATCCCCGGTCAACGTTACGTCGTCACCGAAAAAGTCTCGCGTGAAGCGCAGGCATTCGGTATCGTCGCTCTATTCCGCGATCCGGCCATGCAACGTTGGAAATTCGCCTTCGACCCGGCGAAGTCGGAGAAATCCGGCATAATGATCGGCCTGCATAACTGTGCAATGACGGTGACCAACGGCACTGTGATCCCGCCAGAACAGGGATTGCCCGCCCAGCCGTTGAATATGCTTTCTTCGGTAAGCTGCGGCTAAAGATGCCGCGCAAATACGATTTAACAGTTTTTAGAGAATTAACAATGCGGCGTTCGAATTGGTTATCTCCGGACGCATCACACGCTGAACGCATATAACAGGTTTGAGATGAGTTATTCAGCAAAAGTGCTTTGGGGGGAAGGCCTGTTTCTGAGGCCGCAGCATTTTCAGCGTCAGGACGCCTATCACGAGGCGCGCCTGTTCGAATCGATCCAGGCAATCCAGCCGTACAACTGGGGCGTGCGTTCGGCGCGCTTCGACCGCGACGCACTCGGCAGCAACGTGCTGCGTGTGAGCGAACTCTCGCTGGTGTTTCCGGATGGCGCGCTCTACTCCGCGCCGCAAGCCGACGGCCTGCCACCGCCGATCGCGCTCGACACGCTGCCAGACGGCATCAACGAATTCACCTTTTATCTCGCGCTGCATCCGTTGCGCGAAGCCGGCGCGAACTACTCACAAGACAGCAATGCGGGTTTCGTGTCGCGTTATGTCAGCGAGCAAGCACCGGTGGCCGACCATTTCACCGACGCCGCCGAAGCCGACATCACCTTCCTGAAGACCAGCGTCAAACTCATTGCGCATAGCGAGCCGCGTGACCAGTTGCTGTCGGTACCGCTCGTGCGCGTGCGCCGCACCGCCACCTCGGGTTTTGAAATCGACGACACGTTCGTGCCGCCCTGCCTCGCGATCGACGCGTCGCCGATCCTGCACCAACGGCTGCGTCAACTGATCGACGCGCTGCAAGCCAAGGTCAACGCGCTGTATGGTTTTCACCGCGAGCCGACCAAGAACATCATCGAGTTCCGCTCGGGCGACATCGCGTCGTTCTGGCTGCTACACACCGCGAGCGCCGCGTTTGCTTCGCTTGCGCATCTGTATCAGCATTCGGCGCTGCATCCTGAGCGCCTGTTCCAGGAATTGCTGCGCCTGGCCGGCCAGTTGATGACGTTTTCGAAGGGTTATGCGCTGTCCGATCTGCCGGCTTACCGGCATGACGACCCGGGCCCCGGCTTTGCGCGCCTCGACACGATCCTGCGCGATCTGCTCGAAACCGTGATCTCCACGCGCTACTTCGCGATCGCACTCGAAGAAGTGCGCCCCTCGTTCCATGCGGGCCGCCTCGACTCGGGCAAGATCGACGACAAAACGATGTTCTACATCGCGGTGTCCGCAGACATGCCGACCGCCGAACTCGTCGAAGCCGTACCCGCCCGCTTCAAGGTCGGCGCGCCGGACGACGTCGACAAGCTGGTGCTCTCGGCTATGCCCGGCGTGCGCCTCGTCTACACGCCGCAAGTCCCGCCCGCCATTCCGGTGCGGCCGGGCGCCTGCTACTTCTCTTGCGAATCGCGCGGCGCTTTGTATGACCGCATGTTGCAGGCCCAATCGGCAATGATCTACGCGCCGTCGGGCATCAACGATCTTCAACTCGAACTGATCGCCGTCACATCATGAGCTACGCGCCTTCCCTGTTTGGCGGCAGCACGCCTGCCGCGACGCCCGCCCCCATGACCGAGCCGAGCTACCAGGTCCGCTCGTTGCTCGATCTGCTGTACGACGGCTTCTTTATGCTGTTTCTGTTGAAGAACGGCCGCGAGCCCGGCGAGGCGCACGAATTCAGTCAGCGCATCCAGCAGTTTCTCGGCGACTTCGAGCGCGGCGCGAAAAAGCTCAATGCGTCGGCGGAAGATGTCTACGCATCCAAGTTTGCGTTTTGCGCGGCCATCGACGAATCGGTGTTGTCGTCGACCTTCAAGATTCGCACGGAATGGGAGCGCCGGCCACTGCAACTGGTGCTGTTCGGAGAGCAACTGGCAGGCGAGAAATTCTTCCAGTATCTGGAGGAATGCCGTGCGCAGGGCGCCGCGCGTTTGCAGTCGCTCGAAGTGTTCCACATGTGCCTGCTGCTCGGCTTCCAGGGTAAGTATCTGCTCGAGGGACCGGAGAAGCTCGCCTATCTGACCGCGCGCATCGGCGACGAAATCGCGCATATGAAGGGCAAGCGCGCACCGTTCGCACCGCATTGGCCGCTGCCGGATCAGGTCGCACACCGGCTCAAGCGCGAGGTGCCGTTGTGGTCGATCGGCGCGGTGTTCGCGCTGGTCGGGCTGCTCGCTTATCTCGGGCTGAACACTTACCTGAAAGATCAGACGTTGCGCACGCTCGCTCCGTATTCGCAGGTGGTCAAGCTCGGCCCGCAATCGGCCACGTTGACGATTTCGCTGCCTTAAGAAGCGTTAAGGGCCGTTAAGGGGCCCTTTGTGTCCGTGCACGTCGGCACGCGACGTCGTTAATACACCGCTCCCGGCGCACGGCCTCATATGACGCGTCAATGGCTGATCATCCACGGCCGGCCGCCAGGATTGGTCTTGAGGCCGCCTTGGGTCGTCGCGCCCGCGGACGCCTTCGACCCGCACCCGCACCCCGGCCCATGACGATGCGTGTATTCGCCCGAACGCTGCGGCGCATGCGCGGAGCGCTCGTTGATCTGGTGACCGGCACGCGCGTCCGTCGGCATCAGCGACAACGCCGCCAGGCTCAGCATGCGCTGCGCCGGTGCGGCGCAAGCGGGACACGCGCAGGCCGTATTGCGCTCGGCGACGCGGCGTATCGCGGCAAAGGGGCCGCAGGTATCGCAACGGTAATCGTAAGTCGGCATCGTGCTGCCCTCTAAAGATCGGTGGATCGGAATTTGCATCGCCCGCATGTCGGATGGCCGCCGTACTGATGACGCGGCGGCCTCGTCACGCGCTATAGCGCCCGCTCAACAAGACACGCGTCAGACCAGATCCGGCGACAGCGGCAGGTCCACCCCACCCGCGATGTGCCTGACCGGCCCGGCCGAACTCGGCCGGATATCGAAGTCGAAGATCTGCGTGGGCAACCACAGCGTGGCGCACGCATTCGGCACATCGACCACACCGCTGATATGCCCTTGTACAGGCGCAGTACCAAGAATCGAATAAGCCTGCGCGCGTGAATAGCCAAACTTCGTCAGATATTCAATCGCGTTCAGGCAAGCCTGCCGGTATGCGATATGCACGTCCAGGTAGTGCTGCTTGCCCTGCTCATCGACCGAAATACCTTCAAAAATCAGGTAGTCGTTATAGTTCGGCGTGATCGGGCTCGGTTTGAAGATCGGATTCCTGATGCCGTACTTCGCCATGCCGCCCTTGATCAGTTCGACCTTCATATGCACCCAGCCGGCCATTTCGATCGCGCCGCAGAAAGTGATTTCGCCGTCGCCCTGACTGAAGTGCAGGTCGCCAACCGATAGGCCGGCACCGTCGACATACACCGGGAAGTACACCTTTGAGCCGCGCGACAAATCCTTGATGTCGCAATTGCCGCCATGCTCACGCGGCGGCACGGTGCGCGCGCCTTCGGCAGCAGCTTTGGCGTGATCCTCGCCAGCGAGTCGTCCCATGTGCGCCGTCGCCGCGAACGGCGGATTGGCGAGGCCGGGCACGCGTTGCGGGTCCGTGGCGATCAGCGCTGCCTCGCGTTCATTCCACGTCGCCAGCATCTTCGGATCGGGCAGGCACCCGATCAGCCCCGGGTGAATCAGCCCCGCGAAGTTCACGCCGGGAATATGCCGCGAACTGGTGTAGAGACCATGAAAGTCCCAGATCGACTTTTGCGCCTGCGGGAATTGGTCGGTCAGGAAGCCGCCGCCGTTCTTCTTCGAGAAGAAGCCGTTGAAGCCCCACTGGCTTTCCTGCTTGGCGCCGATATCGAGCAGATCGACCACCAGCAGATCGCCCGGCTCCGCGCCCTTGACGCCGACCGGTCCCGACAGAAAGTGCACGATCGACAAATCGATATCGCGCACGTCGTCAGCACTATCGTTGTTCTTGATGAAACCGCCGGTCCAATCGTAGGTTTCGAGAATGAAATCGTCGCCGGGATTGACCCAGCAGGCCATCGGGATGTCCGGGTGCCAGCGGTTGTGGACGTTTTCGTTGTCGTAGGCCGACTGTTTCAGGTCGACCTTGATTAGCGTTTCAGCCATTGCAAACCCTCCTCCAGAAAATGACAGACAGTCGGCTCACACCGACAGGTATTCGCGAATCTTTGCGGTGTCGACGGCGCTGCGCGGACTCTCGTGCACGAGCCGGCCGCCTTCGATGACGAACAGCCGATCCGCGACGTCGAGCGCAAAACTCAGCACCTGCTCCGATACGACGATCGTGATATCGCGCAGCTTGCGGATCTCGTTCAATGCTTTGGCAATGTCCTTGATGATCGACGGCTGGATGCCCTCGGTCGGCTCGTCAAGCAACAACACTTTGGGCTGGGTGACGAGCGCGCGGGCAATCGCCAGTTGTTGCTGCTGGCCGCCGGACAGGTTGCCGCCCTTGCGGGTGCGCATGTCGTAAAGCACTGGGAACAGTGCGTAGATCTCCTCGGGTACCGTCTTCGTGGGGGCATTCTCGAGACCGGTCTGGATATTCTCTTCGACACTCAGCGTGGCGAAAATCTGCCGGCCTTGCGGCACATAGGCGATGCCTTTGGCGACCCGTCGGAAACTCTCGTCACGCGATACCTCTTCGCCGTCTACCTGCACCGAACCTGCCTTAAGCGGCAAAATGCCGATCAGCGATTTGAACAGCGTTGTCTTGCCCATACCGTTGCGTCCCATGATCGCCACGGTTTCGTTGTGGGCGGCATTGAAGCTGATGCCGTGCAGCGCTTCGCTTTGGCCGTAACTGACGAATACGTCGTCGACATTCAACATGCTGGGCTCCTCCGTGAACGACTCGATAGCCAGCTCAGTGGCCGAGATAAACGTCGATGACGCGCGGATCCGCCTGCACCTGTTCCATCGCCCCTTCGGCGAGAATCTTTCCCTGGTGCATCACGGTGACCTTGTGGGCGATCTGCGCGACGAACGCCATGTCATGCTCGATCACGATCATCGAGCGGTTCTGGCAGATCCGCTTGAGCAGCTCGGCCGTAACCTCACGCTCGCGCACGCTCATGCCGGCAATCGGCTCGTCGAGCATCAGCAGCTCCGGCTCCTGCATCAGCAACATGCCGATTTCCAGCCACTGCTTCTGCCCGTGCGACAGCAGCCCAGCCTCGAGATCGAGCTGGTTTTCAAGGCCGATTTCACCGGCCACACTGCGCACGCGGTCGAGCACATCGTCGGTGCGCCGGAACGTCAGCGCGCCAAACACGCCCCGCCCGCGCGGGAACGACACCTCGAGGTTCTGGAACACCGAGAGGTTTTCGTAGATCGACGGCGTCTGGAACTTGCGGCCAATCCCTTTGCGCACGCGGCGAAACTCTGGCAGCCGCGTCATCTCCTCGTTGCGAAACTTGATGCTGCCTTCGCTCGCCCGCGTCTTGCCGCAGATCAGATCGAGCAGTGTGGTCTTGCCCGCGCCGTTCGGCCCGATCACCACGCGCAACTCGCCGCGATCGACATACAGGTTCAACGAATCGATCGCCTTGAAACCATCGAACGACACGCTCAGGCCTTCGACGGCCAGCACGAAATCGGTATTGCTCATGAAGCGCTCCTTGCGCCGAGGCGCGCGAGCCATGGTTTGACGTGGCTGTCGTAGAGACCCGCCAGCCCATTCGGAAACGCCATCACGACGCCGATGAAGAGCGCGGCCATCAGGAACAGCCACAGATTCGGGAAACTCTCGGAGAACCACGTCTTGCCGAGGTTGACGAGCACCGCGCCATAGACCGCGCCCACCAGCGACATGCGCCCGCCCACCGCGGCGTAGATCACCATCTCGATGGACGGCACGATGCCCACGAACGACGGCGACATGAAACCGACCTGCAGCGTGAACATCGCCCCGCCGATCGCCGCGAGCACAGCGGCGATGCAAAACGCGAACACCTTGAACATGGCGACGTCGTAGCCGGAGAAGCGCACCCTGTCCTCCTTGTCGCGCATGGCGAGCAGCAAGGTGCCGAGCTTGCTGCGCTGGATCTGCCGGCAGCAGACAATGGCCACGAGCAGCAGCACCGCGTTGACGAAGTACAGGATCAGCTTTGCTCCATCGCCGCGAATATCCCAGCCGAGCAGCGTGCGCAGATCGGTGATGCCGTTCACACCGCCGGTATAGCCCTGTTGGCCGATGATCAGCACCGACAGGATCAGCGCCACCGCCTGCGTAATGATCGCGAAGTAGACGCCGCCCACGCGCCGCTTGAACATCGCGAAGCCGACCACGAACGCGAGCGCGCATGGCACGGCCAGCACCGCCGCCAGCGCAAACGGCAGCGAATGAAACGGCTTCCACCAGAACGGCAAGGCGGTCAGCTGATTCCAGTCCATGAAGTCGGGAATGCCCGGCGTCGACTGGATCTTTGTGCTGATCGGGTCCGAAGCTTCGAGCTTCAGGAACATTGCCATGCAGTAGCCGCCAAGGCCGAAGAACACGCCCTGCCCGAGGCTCAGCACACCGCCGTAGCCCCACGCCATCACGAGCCCAACGGCGACGAACGCGTAGGTCAGATACTTGCCCATCAGGTTAAGGCGGAACACATCGAGCGCGAGTGGAAACACCACGAGAATCAGCAGCGCCAGCACGACGATGCTGCCGTAGCCATCGCCCGTCAGCCAGCGCTTCAGCGCATGCCGCAAGCCGGCGCGGCCCGCGGCGGAGTCCGGCGCGACGGACGCGCCGGCGGAAGGGTTCAGCTGGTCCATATTCGTTTCTCCGGGCTGAAGCGATTGAAAAGGCCGTTCAGTGACGCAGTCGATAAGTGCTCAGGCACGGCGCACCTTCGAAGCGAAGAGCCCTTGTGGCCGCAACATCAGCACAACGACAATGGTGAGCAGCGTCACCACACGAGCCGATGAGCCGGTCATGAAGAATTCGCTGATCGACTGCATCTGCGCGATGCCGAACGCGGACGCCACCGTGCCGAGCAAACTCGCCGCGCCGCCGAACGTCACCACCAGGAACGAATCGACGATGTAGAGTGACCCGCTGGTCGGTCCCGTCGAGCCGATCGCCGTGAACGCGGCGCCCGCCACGCCCGCGATCCCGCAGCCGATCGCGAAGGTCAGCCGGTCGGTCTTGCGGGTATCGATGCCAGCCGCGTTCGCCATCTGCCGGTTCGCAACGGTGGCGCGCACGCGTAGTCCCCAGCGCGAGCGATACAGCGCCAGCAGCACGCCGCCGGTCATCAGCACCGCGAGGCTCATCACGAACAATCCGTTGATCGGGATGTCGAGACCCGGCTTCGGCGACCACGAACCCATCAGCCAGTCCGGCAGCGTGGGGCTCACCTCCTTCGGGCCGAACACCGAGCGAAACACCTGCTGCATCCCGAGGCTCAGGCCCCAGGTCGCCAGCAACGTGTCGAGCGGACGCCGGTACAGGTGGCGGATCAGCGCCCACTCCGCCACCCAGCCTGCCGCGAACGCCAGCACGAAGGCCGCGCAGATCGCGATCGGAAAGTACACCGGCGCGTAGCCATGCCAGTAGTTGTCGGCCAGTTGCGAGAACATGTAAATCGTGTACGCACCAATCGTCATGAACTCGCCATGCGCCATGTTGATGACGCCCATCTGGCCGAAGATCACCGCCAGCCCCAGCCCCATCAGCAGCAGCACACTGAACAGGCTCAGGCCGGCAAAGCCCTGCATCAGCGTGACGTTAAGAATGTCTGAAGGCGACATGACTCTCTCCTCGAAATGATCCGCGCGCGCTCACGTGGCGGCAGCGCGCCTGATTCGCGGCTGATTCGTGTTTCACTGATAACCCTTGGGGAACGGGTTCGGCTCGATCAGATCGGGCGACTCGGCCACCACCTTGAACTGGCCGTCCGCCTGCGCCTGACCGATACGTGTGCGGCTCCACAAGTGATGGTTTGCATGAATCTTCACGTAGCCTTCCGGCGCGCTCTTCAACTCGATGCCAGGCGATGCGGCAACGACCTTGTCGACGTCGAAGCTGCCGGCCTTTTCCACCGCAGCTTTCCACAGCCATGGACCGAGATAGGCGGCCTGGGTGACGTCGCCGATCACCGACTTGGGTCCGTATTTGGCCTTGAACGCCGCGACGAATTTCTTGTTGTTGTCGTTGTCGAGCGATTCGAAATACTTCATCGCCGAATAGAAACCCGCGACGTTTTCGCCGCCGATCCCGAGCACTTCGTCCTCGGTCACCGAGATGGTCAGCAGGAACTGCTTGTCCGCAGTGATGCCGGCCGCTTTCAGTTGCTTGTAGAACGCCACGTTGGAACCGCCAACGATGATCGCGTAGATGCAATCGGGCTTGGCGATCTTGATCTTGTTGATCAACGAGTTGAAGTTAGTGGTGCCGAGCGGGTAATACTCTTCGCCGACTACCTTGCAACCGCTCAGATGCTGCTCGATATGCTTGCGCGCAATCTTGTTCGACGTGCGCGGCCAGATATAGTCGGAGCCGATCAGGAAGAAGCTCTTCGCCTTCTTCGTCTGGTTCGCCCAGTTCAGCCCCCAGAGAATCTGCTGGGTCGCTTCCTGCCCGGTGTAGAACACGTTCTTCGATTGCTCGAGCCCTTCGTAGAACGTCGGGTAGTACAAGAGGCCGTTATCGCGTTCGAAGATCGGCAACACGGCCTTGCGCGACGCCGACGTCCAGCAACCGAATACGGCCGCCACGTGATCGTTTTCGAGCAGCTTCTTCGACTTCTCCGCGAAGGTCGGCCAATCGGACGCGCCGTCTTCCTGAATGATCTTGATCTGACGGCCGAGAATGCCGCCTGCTGCGTTGATCTGCTCGATCGCGAGACGCTCCGCCTGAATCGAGCCGGTTTCGGAGATCGCCATCGTGCCGGTTGCCGAGTGCAACTGGCCGACTGTCACTTCCGTATCGGTCACCGCGAGGTGCGTGGTGTTGACCTTCGCGGTCGGATACTGCTGGGCCCGCGCGATACCGGAGATGGCGAGCGCGGGCGCGGCGGCGAGGCCCATCAAGAGTTTGCGGCGCAGCGCCGAAGGCATGCCAGACTCGTTCTGGTCGTCGTGTGACATCGAATTCTCCTTGTGGTCGTAGTCGGGCGACCCGCGCTGGGAACCGGCTGGCGGTGTCGACGGAACGAAAGGTAGGTAGCCAATTTGCGCGGCCCAATACGTCAGTTGACGTAGGGCGCGGCAAAAATCCGCTCCCTATAATCGCGTCGGCATGGCGCGCGAGCGCTGCCGACGCAGCGCCGCCCATGGCATGACGGTGTCGCGCCGGCATTCGAATGGAATGCAATTTGCATGGCCGTACCGTTAGCCCCGGAACCCGTCGACGACAAGCCTCGATGCACCAAACAGAGTCACAGCCCCCGCGCCCCGCCGACCCGGCCACCCAGGCTGGGGCATCGCGCCCACCGTCCGGCGGCACACAGCGCATCGTCAAGATTCGCCGCGACTACAACGCGTGGGTCGGCGACGAAACGCTCGAGGATTACGCGCTGCGCTTCACGCCGCGTACGTTCCGGCGCTGGTCGGAGTTCCGGGTCGCGAATACGGCGATCGGTGCGGTATCGTTCCTCGTGCTGGAAGCCATCGGCGGTGCGCTGGTGGTGAACTACGGCTTTACGAACGCGGTCTACGCGATCCTCGCCGTCTCGGTCCTGATCTTTTTGACCGGCATACCGATCAGCTACTACGCGGCGCGCAACGGCGTCGACATGGACCTGCTTACGCGCGGCGCCGGCTTCGGCTATCTGGGCTCCACGCTGACGTCGCTGATCTACGCGATCTTCACCTTTGTATTCTTCGCGCTCGAAGCGGCCATCATGTCGCTCGCGCTCGAGCTTTATCTGAAGGTCCCCCTATCGGTTGCCTACGTGATCAGCGCGCTCGTCATCATTCCGGTGGTGACCTTCGGCATCACCTTCATCAACCGCTTGCAAGGCTGGACCCAGCCTGTATGGCTCGTGCTGCTCGTCGTGCCCTACGCCGTGGTGCTGTGGCGTGAGCCGCACCTGCTCGCCGAATGGTTCACCTTCGGCGGTCTTTCGGCGGACGGCCGCGAATTCAACCTGGTCTCCTTCGGTGCCGGCTGCACGGTGGTGTTTTCTCTGATCGTGCAAATCGGCGAACAGGTCGACTATCTGCGCTTCCTGCCGCCGCGCACACGTGCGAATCGCGTGCGCTGGTGGGTCGCGCTGATCTCGGCCGGTCCTGGCTGGATCGTGCCTGGCGCTTTGAAAATGCTGGGCGGGGCTTTTCTTGCCTTCCTCGCAATCGAGCACGAAATCGACCCGGTGAAGGCCGTCGAGCCGACCCAGATGTATCTGGTCGCGTATCACTACGTGTTCCACTCGCCTGAAGGCGCACTCGCCGCAATGACGCTGCTGGTGATCGTCTCGCAACTGAAAATCAACGTCACCAACGCCTACGCCGGTTCGCTCGCGTGGTCGAACTTCTTCGCGCGGCTCACGCATAGCCACCCTGGGCGCGTGGTATGGCTGGTGTTCAATGTGCTGATCGCACTGCTGCTCGTCGAGATGGGCGTATTTGAAGCCATCAGCAAGGTGCTCGCACTCTATGCGAACGTGGCGATTGCCTGGATTGGCGCGGTGGTCGGCGACCTTGTGATCAACAAGCCGCTCGGTTATAGCCCCCGCGGCATCGAGTTCAAACGGGCACACCTGTACGACATCAATCCCGTCGGGGTGGGCGCCATGGTGATCGCCTCGCTGATTGCCGCGCTGTCCCATGCGGGCGTCTTCGGCGCGATCGCTGAAGCACTGGCGTCCTTCATCGCGCTGCTGGTCGCCTTCGTCTGCGCGCCGTTGCTGGCGATCGCCACACGCGGGCGCTTCTATCTGGCACGCGACGGTCGCGACCTCGAAGCGGGCGCGGTACTGCGCTGCGTGATCTGCGAAAACAGCTTCGAGCGCGAAGACATGGCGCACTGCCCGGCCTACGCCGGTTCGATCTGCTCGCTCTGCTGCTCACTCGACTCGCGCTGCAACGACTCCTGCAAACCTCACGCACGACTGCCGGCCCAGTTCGGCAAGTCAATGCATGCGCTGTTCCCGCGGCTCAGGCTCGGCGCCGCCGGCCTGCGGCTCGCGCAGTACGCCGGTCTGTTGATCGTCGTGCTCACGCTGCTTGGCGGCGTGCTTGCCGTGCAGTGGTATCAAAGCGTGCGAACCCTGCCCGATCTCGACACCACGGTCCACGATGTACTGCTGCAGGGGTATCTGAAGGCCTTTTTCGCACTCGCGCTGGTCGGCTGCATCGCCGCGTGGTGGCTGGTGCTCGCCAACGAGAACCGCAAGGTCACGCAGGAGGAATCGCAGCGGCAAGCGGAACTGCTGATGCAGGAAATCGAGGCACACCGTAAAACCGACGCCGCACTCCAGCAGGCGAGCGCCGCCGCCGAATCGGCCAACCGCGCGAAGAGCCGCTATGTGACGGGTCTGAGCCACGAGTTGCGCACACCGCTCAACAGCATCCTCGGCTACGCACAACTGCTGCTGCAAGGCACCGATGAACTGCCCCCCGCCCGCCGCAACGCAGTGGCAACGATCTATCGCAGCGGCGAGCATCTTTTGGCGCTCGTTGACGGCCTGCTCGACGTCGCCCGCATCGAGGCGGGCAAGCTGCAACTGAACGTGACGGAAATTTCGCTGCCGGACTTCGTCACACAACTCTCGGCGATGCTCGAACCGCAGGCCACCGACAAAGGACTGCACTTCGATTTCCAGACGACCGGCCGCATTCCGGAAGTCGTACGCGTCGACGAGAAGCGCGTACGGCAGATTCTCATCAACCTGATCGGCAATGCGATTCGCTTTACGTCGAGCGGTTCGGTGAAGGTGCGCGCCGGCTATGCGTGGGAGACCCTCACCTTCGAGATCACCGACACGGGCCCCGGCATGCCGGCTGCCGAACTGGAGCGCCTGTTCCTGCCGTTCGAGCGCGGCGCGGCGGCACGCGAACACGACCACGGTGCCGGGCTCGGCCTGACGATCTGCCGCCTGCTCACGGAACTGATGGGCGGCAACCTGCAGGTGCAAAGCGAGGTGGGCAACGGGACCCGCTTTATCGTCAAGCTGTTCGCACCGGAAGTGCGCGCGCCGCAATTGCTGGCAAGCGGCCCGCTCAACGTCAAGGGGTACGACGGGCCGCGCCGCACGGTGCTGGTGGTCGACGATCTCACCGAGCAGCGCCGTATCGTCACGCATACGCTTGCGCCGCTGGGCTTCCTGGTGGTCGAAGCGGCCAGCGGACCGGAGGCGTTGCAATGGCTTGGCACAGGGTCGGCCGACCTCATCGTGATGGATGTGTCGATGCCGGACATGGACGGCTTCGAGGCGAGCCGCCTGATTCGCGACAACCAGTTGTCGGCGGCGCCGATCCTGATCCTGTCGGCCAACGCCTTCGCCGACGATCGCGACAAAGGGGCCGCGGCCGGTTGCGACGACTACCTCGCCAAACCGCTACACATTCCGCTCCTGCTCGACAAACTGGCTGCATTGCTGCAACTGCAGTGGATCGTCGAGTCAACTGACACAGCGCTGCCAGCTTCCGCCGTTTCGCTGACCGAAGTGCCGGCAAGCTTGCCCGCCACCCTGCGCGAGAAACTACATGCGCAGCTTGAAATGGGCTACATGCAGGGCTTCATCGAACAACTCGACGCGGCGGAGAGCGGCGCGCCGGAGTTGGCTACCCTGCTCGAACCGTTGCGCACCCTCGCGCGACGATTCCGGCTGACTGAACTCGCGCAGTTGCTCGCGCCTACCCAGCAGGTCAATCCCGATGCATGATGAATCGCTGCTCCTGCCCCCCGACACGCAACCGGAACTACCCGACGACAAGCCGGTTGTGCTGATCGTCGACGACACGCCCGACAACCTCGCGCTGCTGTCCGATACGCTGCAGGCGTCCGGCTATGCGGTGCTGGTTGCGCTCGACGGACAGTCCGCCTTGCAACGCCTCGCGCGCATCACGCCGGATGCCGTGCTGCTCGACGCGCTGATGCCCGGCATGGATGGCTTCGAAACCTGCCGGCAGATCAAGGCCGATCCCCGCAACCGGCATCTGCCGGTGATCTTCATGACCGCGCTGACCGACAGCGAACATGTCGTGCAAGGCTTTCGGGTCGGAGGAATCGATTACGTGACCAAGCCCGTGAAGCCGAGCGAGGTCAGCGCGCGCATTGCCGCGCATGTGCAGCGCTCGCGCCAGCAGCGTCAGGCGGACATGGTGCTCGAAATCGGCATGCGCGCTGCGCTGATTGCCGCCGCGAGCGGAGAAATCAGATGGCAGAGCGACCTTGCGCGGCAGCGGCTCGCGCGTTACGGATCGGGCGACGCGCAAACTGAGGAGAGAAATGGAAGCGCGGAGAGCAACGTGAAGGACAATCTGGTGGACGACGGCGCGCGGCTACCGGCGCCTCTTGCCGAAGCCGGCCAGCGTCTGCCGCCGGTGCTGAGTCAATGGCTGGCGCGCTGGATCGAAACGGGCTGCGACCTGCAAGCCGCCTTCGAGACGGCTGCAGACGGCGCACGCCGTGTCGCGCGGGTACTTGGCCGCGCGACGCGTGGCGACTGGGTGATCCTGCTCGAAGAATTCAACGACGCCGCGCACACCAGCGCGCTCGGCGCGCAATTCAACCTGACGGCCCGCGAAGCGGAAGTCCTGCTATGGGTTTCGCGCGGCAAGACCAATCGCGATATCGGAGACATCCTCGGCATGGCGCCGCGCACGGTCAACAAGCACCTCGAACATGTGTTCGGCAAGTTGCATGTGGAGACCCGCGCAGCGGCGGCGGCGATCGCCGCCAAGGCGAGCACGCGGTATTGAAGATCCCCGCCCTACGTCAAGCCGCTCGCCCCGCTTACTGCGACTCTTCCGCCCAAACGGCGTTTTCACGCGCCATCAACGCCGTCGACGCGGCCGGCCCAAACGTGCCTGCCGTATAACCGCGCGGCTTGTCGCCCGACTTGGCCCAGCCGTCCAGAATCGGTTCGGCCCACGCCCATGCTGCTTCGAGTTCATCACGGCGCATGAAGTGCGTGAGGCGCCCGCGAATCACGTCGATCAACAGACGCTCGTACGCTTCCGCGCGACGTTCGGTGAACGCCTGCTGCAAGTCCAGGTTCAGATTCACCGGCAACATGTGCATGCCGCTGCCGGGTTCCTTCGCGAGCATCTGCAACTGGATCGACTCTTCCGGCTGCAACTGGATCACGAGACGGTTGCCGTAATTGCGCCCACCGCTAGGAATGATCGAGAACGGCAATTCGGAAAACTCGATAACGATTTCCGATACCTTCTTCTGCAGACGCTTGCCGGTGCGCAGGTAAAACGGCACGTTGGCCCAGCGCCAGTTGTTGATATGCGCGCGCAACGCGACGAAAGTCTCGGCACGGCTGTTTGCCGGCACGTTGTCTTCCTCGAGGTAGCCCTTCACCGGCTCGCCGTTTACCGCGCCGGCCGTGTACTGGCCGCGCACGGTATCGCGCGCGATATCCTCGGGCGTCATAGGGCGCAGCGAGCGCAGCACCTTGAGCTTCTCGTCGCGCACCGCATCCGGATCGAGCGACACTGGCGGCTCCATGGCGACGATGCATAGCAGTTGCAGCAAGTGGTTCTGCACCATGTCGCGCAGCGCGCCGGTTTTATCGTAGAAGCCCGCGCGGCTGCCCACCCCGACCTCTTCGGCCACAGTGATCTGCACGCGCTTGATATACGGCGCTTGCCACAGCGGACCGAAAATCGCGTTGCCAAAGCGCAGCACCATCAGGTTCTGCACGGTTTCCTTGCCGAGGTAATGATCGATCCGGTAGATCTGCGCTTCGCTGAAATGCTTGCCGACCGCCGTGTTGATCTCCTGCGCGGACGCCAGATCGTGGCCCAGCGGTTTCTCGAGCACGACCCGCGAATTCTCGTCGACCAATCCTGCCGCCGAAAGGTTTTCGCAGATATTCGTGAACAGATCCGGCGAGGTCGCTAGATAGAACACGCGCCGCACACCTTCGCGCGACACTTCCTTCAGACGCTGGTAGTCCTCGACCGAATCGACGTCCATGCGCACGTACTCGAACAGCGCCAGGAATTTGTCCCAGGCGGCGGCATCGAACGCCTTCTTCTCGATGAAGGGCTTCGCCTTCGTTTCCATGAATTCGCTGATGTACTCCTCACGCGACCACGGCTTGCGGCCGATCGTGAGAATACGGGTATCCGGCGGCAGATTGCAGTGCAGATGCGCCATGTAGAGCGCGGGCAGCAGCTTGCGGAACGACAGGTCGCCGGTGCCGCCGAAGATGATCATGTCGAGCGGCAGGTTGGGAGTGGCTAAAGCGTGTTGGGTCGTCATAGCGCGGTCGCAGCGTCGTGGTAGGCGTCAAGTCAACAGACAAAGGGCAAAAAAACGCCGGCGGACCGGCGCTTTTTTCTGGCAAACGCCTATGGTGCAACGTTTTGAGATTGTTTGCACGGCAACATGTGCCGCAGGTTGGCGCAAGATGCCAACCCGGGCCTGCGAACCGCACCGCGCCGGGTGCGGCGAACCGTCTGCGATCAGCCGCCTGACAAGGCTTCGCGCGCCACGCGGCAGGCCGCCAGATCCCACGCCGCGCAGCCGACACTTTTAAAAACAATCGGTTGTTTCGACGGCAACACTGCAGCGTTGCCCACCACGGCGGCAATTCCGCCGACCCGCGCCCAATCGACACCGGCCTGGATGAAATCGCCGGCTTCATGCCGCGCACCGGCTTCGTCGTCGACGAACAGCGCGCTGCCTGCGATCGTGCGCGCGCCGATCTCGACCATGGCCGGCGTGAATGCGCCGACGCCGATCACGAGCCGGTCTGCGCGCGCGGCTTCTTCGTAGACGGCCTGCTTGCTGGTGGTCAGCGCGATCACCACGTCGATCGAATCGGGGATGGCCGCGGTGGGGTCGGCCAGCGGTTGCAGTTTGCGAACCTTGCCACCCTGCTCAGCATGTGCGGCGCAAAACGCCTCGGCCCGCGCTGGCGCACTGCCCTTCACCCACACACGGGCGTCGGGAAACAGCTCGCCGATCGCTTCCAGATGATTCACCGCCTGCGTGCCGGTGCCGATCAGCAGGAATTCGCGCGGCGTTGCGGACGCGAAAGTGTGTACGCCGAGCATCGACATCGCCGCCGTGCGACGCCCTGTTACCGTCGGGCCGTCGAGGACGAAGAGCGTCTCGCCGGTATCGGCGTCGAAGGCCATCACCTGGCCGTGGATCGTCGGGATGCCGCGCTGCCGATTGCTCGCGCATACGTTGACCAGCTTGTGGATCGCGAGATCGGGCGCAGTGGCCGGCATCGATAGCATGATGCCGCCCTCGTTGAGCGGCACGACGAGCCGTTCAGGACTCACAATGCGTTGTTGCGCGTAGTCGATGCTCGCACGCCTCAATGCATCGACGAGCGTCGCGTACGGGATCAACTGCGCGGTGGCGGCGGCGTCGAAAATCTGCGTAGTCGGGCGGGTCATAAGCGGGTTTTTCCTGTTCAGGCGAGTTGATGCGGTCGATTCAGGGCGCCAGACACGTGGCTAGTTCGGGAATCGGGAGCAAGCGATTCTACGACGCCCGGCGCGCCGTGAAGCCGGATCTAGGGAACGCGTCTGCCGCTGCAGCCGCAGCCGCAGCGCAGGAATTTGCGTGACTCACCAAAAAAAGCAGCGGCGCGCCGCCGCTACGGTCATTGCGAAGCAGCGTCAGCTTTGGCGTCGTCTTTCTTGCCGCCCTTGAACATCGCGCGGCACGGCGGACTGAGTTCGTCGAGGTGCTGCTTCATACAGGCGGTGATTTTTTCCCTGTTCGGAATGTCGGCGGCGCAGAAATGCATCGCGTCGCCGCGGCAGGCCTTGGCCTGGTCGTCCTGGGTGGCCGCACGCGCTGCGGTGGCGGCGCCGAGCGCGACGAGGCTGGCGGCAAGCACGGCATAGGTTCGCTTCATGGCGGGCTCCGGTATCGCAAAAGTCGGTGTGAAGCTCTTCAGCAGAAAACGGGCCCGATCATCGCGTTCGCCGTGCGGCTTGCCTGTTGCCGTGTCTAGCGCACGCTGCGGGTGAGCGTCATGCCACGCCCTGCGTAGAAACGCGCCATCGTTGCGAACGGCAAATAGACATCCGCCTGGTGAGGCGCAACGCCCGATGGATTATGAAACCATACGCCATCGCGATCGCGCCCGTGAAGCAGGATCAGATGCCCGCCCTGGCTCTGATTCGGCCGCTCCGGATAACGGATCTCGGGGCTCACGGAAACGATCGCCAGCGTGTCGCCGTCGATGCGCATGGCGATCTCTTCGAGCGGCGCCTGCGGCAGCACCTCGACCTGAATACCGAATGCCTCGCCGAGCCAGCCGGCGAACGGCCGGTAGATCAAACCGTCGACGCCGCCGTCGTCACGCAACCGGTACACGCCATGGCGCAACGCTTCATCCAGCAACGCAGCGCGCGGCGCGTGTTCGATGCGCCAATAGTCGAGCGCGGATTCGAGGCAGGTCAGACCGCACAGGCGTTTCGCCCAGAATCGGTAACGCTCCGGGTCAGCAAAGCCGCTCTGCTGCCAATGCGGATCGTCGCATGGGTCACCCTCCTGTTCGACGATGTGGCGCACCCATTCGGGGCTGCCCCATTGCGTGTGGTACGGCACGTCGGTGTGGCGTAGTGTCGGTAGGTTCATGAGCCGCGCGAAGTCGGTAGAGAATATTTTCACAGCATGCTACACGGGCGACCCAGCGGGGGCGCACGCAGACGGAATTTATTCGTCACGCGGATATTTGCCATTTATTCGCCAGGCAGATATTTGCCGAATATGCGTCACACGAATATTTGACAAATATCTGTGTGACGCATAAAGTGCATTTATTCGTCTTGCGGATAATTTGCCATGATCCACCTTGTCGCCACGCCGGACCAGATGGCCCAGCTGCTCGCTGCCGGCCGGCGCCAGGCCGGCCTTACCCAGGCTGACGCCGCCGCGCGCATCGGCGTCAGCCAGAGCCGCATCTCGGCGCTGGAAACCGACGCCACCGCCCTCACCCTCGCACAATTGCTGGCGCTGTGCGGCGCCTATGGGCTGCAATTGCAGGTGCGCGACAAGAACCAGCCGGTGCCTGAACCGGCGCCTTTGGTCGAGTGGTAAGCATGGGCCGCCAAACGCATTCGCGGGCGCTTTCGGTGTGGGCCAACGGCGAGCGCGTCGGCGTCTGGCGCCTGCCCACCCGCGGCCCCATGGAGTTCGCTTACGACCCCGCATGGGTCGCCTCGCCCGCGGGCCGGCCGCTTTCGCTCTCGCTGCCATTCGCGCCGAGCAACGTGGCGAACAAAGGCCATCGGGTGCTCAACTATTTCGACAATCTGCTCCCCGACAGCGAGGCGATCAGAAAGCGCATCGCCCAACGCTACCAGACCGATACGCTCGATCCCTTCGATCTGCTGCAAGCCATCGGCCGCGATTGCGTGGGCGCCGTCCAGTTGCTGGCCGAAGACGACGCGCCGGCCGGCGTCGAACGCATCGAAGGCACGCCGCTCTCCGACCGCGAGATCGAGACCATGCTGGCGCGCACCGTCAGCACCCCCGCCCTCGGCGCGGCCGACGAAGCGGACGATTTCCGCATCTCGCTCGCCGGCGCGCAGGAGAAAACCGCTCTGCTGTGGCACGACGGCAAGTGGCAACGCCCGCATGGCGCCACGCCCACCACGCACATTTTCAAGCTGCCGCTCGGGCTGGTCGGCAACAAGCTGGCCGACCTCAGCACCTCGGTCGAAAACGAATGGTTGTGTCTGCGGATTCTGCGCGCCTATGGCCTGCCGGTGGCCAACACCGAGATCATGACGTTCGGCAAGCAGCGGGTGCTGAGCGTCGAACGCTTCGACCGGCAACTGCATTCGAGCGGGCAATGGCTGCTGCGCCTGCCGCAGGAGGACTTCTGCCAGGTGTACGGCGTGCCGTCGCATCGCAAGTACGAAAACGAAGGCGGTCCGGGCATGCTGGACCTCGCGCGGATTCTCCAGCAATCGGTGTCGGCGCAACAGGACATCGAAACGCTGCTGGCAAGCCAGATCCTCTTCTGGATGCTGGCGGCGCCGGACGGCCACGCCAAGAACTTCAGCATTCGCCTGCTGGCGGGCGGCCAGTACCGTCTCACGCCGCTTTACGACGTGATGTCGATCTGGCCGGTGGAAGGCAGCGGCCCGAACCAGTGGTCATGGTTCAAGGCCAGGCTCGCCATGGGGATGTGGTCGCGCAGCAAACACGACGCCTTCCGCGACGTGCAGCGGCGCCACTTCAACACCATGGCACTGAGGTGCTCACACGGTGCGAACGCCGAGCCCTTGATCCAGCGGCTGATCGAGCAGACGCCGGAGGTCATCGCGCGGGTCTCGGCCGAATTGCCCGAGCGCTTTCCGGGCAAGGTCGCCGAGCGGATTTTCAAAGGCCTGAAAAACTCGGCGGCCAAGCTCGACACCATGCCGCCGGCTTAACGGCGGGTGAAGAACAATCCAATCGGAATTACTTACAGATTCCTCCCGGTTTAATCGGTAAAATACATTCGATGCTAAAGGCATAAAACAGATCGCCGAATTCGTCGGTTCGCACCTCGTACCGACAGGTTTGGCGGCGGTCATACCAAAACACAGGCCGTGAGACTTTTTACGGTACATTTGCTGTCCCCCGCGTAGCCGCGTCAATGCGCACCCAATGTGCATGGCCGCGTTGCGCGTGCCGTATCGCATGCCCCCAGCCACCCTTCAAGAAGGCAGATCCTCACGCAGTATGACCAACGAAACAAACTCACCTGACTCCATGGCCGTCGCCGAGCGCGTGCGCGAGTTGATGAGCCGGCATGGAATCGGCAAACGCCAGCAGACCACTGAGCTATGCCGCATCCTCGATCTGAGTTTTTCGCAGGGACACCGCAAGCTGCGCGGCAACAGCCCGTGGACCCTCTCGCAGATCAAGAAGGTTGCCGAGGTGTTCGGCGAACCGGCAGCCCAGCTATTCGGCGCACAGTCGCTCGATCCGGGCATGGTCGGCGCCATCGCCCAGGAGGCGCTGTTCTGCGTCGGCGCGCTCGAGCTGGCCTGCACCGCATGGGTCGGCGCCGCGCTCGAACCGGGCAGCCGCCCTGAATTTGTCGCGTACTCGAAGCTCGGCCAATGGCGCGTGGCGCGCCACGACGGCACGCTCTACCAAAGCGCGTACGAAGTCCACAAGATCGAGATCTATCCGCGCCGCGCCGAGACCGACAAGCCGACCATCGCCGTGGTGGACGACGATCAGGCCTCCGCCGACAACCTGCGCGACTATCTCGAACGCAGCGGTTTCGCGGCGGTGGCGATCTACGGCCTCGCGGCGTTCACCGAACAGCTGCAAACGCAGGTCTTCGACGGCGTTGTGATCGATTGGCTGTTCGGCTCGCAGACTTCGGCGGCGGCGATCCGCGCAGTGCGGGCGTCGGAAAATCCGGACGCGCCGATTTTCGTGCTGACCGGCGAACTGCTGACCGGCAAGGCCAGCGAATCGGAGATCAGCCAGGTCATCCGCAATTACGACGTTGCGTGCTATGAAAAGCCCGCGCGTATGGCGATCCTGGTCGCCGATCTGTCCAAGCGCCTCAACCGGCCTTAATGTTGCTTGCGCCGGCAAGCGGCTGAAGGTGTGTGCTCAGGTTGAGCCCTCCTCCAACTGCGTTTCCTCAAGGCGTCACCTCACACCGTATGCCGCGAAGCCAAAGCTCGCTGCAACGCGCTGCGCAGTTCCTCGTAATGTACTGGCTTTAATAACGCTTCAAAGAACGGCTGCAAGCCGGCTTCTCCCGCGCCCCCACCCGCACCACCCGCACTACCCGCACCGCCTGCGCTATCTGCGCTATCCGCCTCCGGCCCATACGCGCTCACCACGATCACCGGAACACCCGACGACGGCCCTCCCCGTGCCGCGAAATCCGCAAGGAACGTATAACCGTCGCGATCCGGCATATGCAGATCGAGCAACACCACGTCACAGCGGCGCGCGTCGAGCCACGCGAGTGCATCGTCGGCATTGGAGACGGCGTGCGCGTCGAAATCCATGTGCGCGATCATTTCGCTGAGCGACTCGCGAATCAGCCGGTTATCGTCGACGATCAACACGCAGGGGCGCGCGCCGCCCGGTTCGGCCTGCGCCGCCACGCCGGGAGGTGCGGTTGCCGCGACCGGTCTGACCGGAATCGTCACCGTAAAGGTCGTGCCCTCGCCCACCGTGCTCGCCACCTCGACGGTGCCGCCGAACAGCCTGACCAGCCCCTGCACGATCGCGAGTCCCATCCCCGCACCCTCGAAGCGGCGTGCGCGCGAAGCATCCAGTTGTGTGAACTCCTGGAAGATCAGCGGAATCTGCGCTTGCGGCACGCCCGGCCCAGTATCGCTGACGACGAAAATCAGCACCGCCGGCCGCTGCCTCAGTTGCACGCGCACCGTGCCGGTTTCGGTGTAACGGATCGCGTTGGTGACCAGGTTGTTGACGATCTGGCGGATGCGGTGCGGATCTGAATCGACGAGGCCGCCCATGCCGCTCGCCTCGCTTTCCAGCTTGAGGCCGCGCGCGGCGGCCGACATCGCGTGTTCGTCGACGATCGACGCCAGCAGCTCGCGCGGCTCGAAGTGCTCGTGACGCAGCTCGAGCTTGCCGGCGCCGAGGCGCGCGTAGTCGGTCAGGTCTTTCATCTGCGCTTCCAGATGCCGCCCTGCGGTTTCGAGCCGCTGGATCACCTTGCGGTCGGCCTCGGAGTGATAGTTGAAGCCCAGCAATTCGATCGACGACACGATCGCATGCAAGGGCGTGCGCAGTTCGTGGCTGATCATGCCGAGAAACGCGTCCTTCGCGAGACTCGCCTCGCGCGCCGCGCGGCTCGCCTGATGCTCTGCGTCAAGCGCCGCGTGCTGCTGATGCATCAGGCGCGTGCGGCGCCGGCCGTTGAGCACCAGCAGCGTGGTCGCGGCCGCCGACAGCAACAGTAGCAACAGGCCGCCCGCGAACAGCATGCGGCGCTTGTCGATGAAATCGCGGTTCATCGCCTCACGGTCGGCCACGTCGGCGAAACGGCGGCTCAACGCGAGATCGTTGACCTCGTTCCAATGCTGGCGCAACTCAACGACGATCTGATCGGCGCGGCTGCGGTCCTTCGGCAACGCGTCGACCTCAGGCTGAATCCCGTCCAGCAAATGATCGAGCGACTTGATTTCGTCCTGTTGCCGTTGCAGCAGCGCGAGCTGCGTAGTCAGTCTGCGTGTCGAACCGGCCATCACGTGCAGCTTCGATTGCAGCAACTGGTAGCGCAGCACGAGCCGCTGATAGTCGTCGTCGACGCCGGATTGATACAGCAGCAACTGGTTCTCGAAACGCGCGTAGGCGATCTGCAGTTGCGCGGCGTCCCAATAGAAACCATCGTACTGACCGGTCAGCTGTTCGGTGGCGCGCGGATTGAGCAGGTTCGCGTACAACAGATAGCCGATCGCGCCGGCCGGCGCCGCAAGCGCGGTCAGCCAGATCAACACATAGAGGACACGGCGCCAGGGGCGGCGTGTTATTTGACGATGAGTGCCTTGATCTGCCATACGAATTTGGAATCGCCCGCCGCGCCCATGAGTTCATCGGGAAACGCGTCGCGCGGATAGATAAGAAACAGCGGCCCGAAGTCGCTGATCTTCAGGCGCTGGCCGTTCATGCTGTACGCAACGACCACGCCGTAGCGATCGCAGTCCGACACCGGAATGGTGTACGTATAGTCGTCGAGCGTATGGATCTCGACTGCGCTGCCGGATGCGCCGACTGTCTTCAGGATATCCGCGAGCAGTGGTCCTGTGAAGGTGGAACGTGGCGTCCAGGTGGTGGCGGTCGTAATCGAATGAGCCGGCAGCGCGAGCAGTTGTGCCTCGGTGAAGTGATACAGCTGGTGCGCCGCATCGTTGGTCTTGCTGATCTTGCCCTTCACGTCGAGCGATAACGGCAACGACTCCGCCTGCGCCTGTACCTGCATGCTCCAGGCGGCGAAAGCGAGGAGCAGACCCAGCCCCCACCATGCGCGCCTGACCGCACCTTTCCTGCCATCCACCACTATGCCCGCCTTGGTCATCTTCATCTGTCTGGTCATTCCATCGTTTGTTATTTTGCGGGCGGCTGCGCTGCGCCGGCTCAACCGGCCAGCGAACCTGCAGCATCCCGCGTCTGTCCTTTTCCCGCGGCGGCGGTCGTCTTTGCGACACGCCCCGTCCGGCGACGCGCGCCACCCCCGACGCGCGATCTTTGAACCGCATGCATAATATCGCCAAAATTCTTCGTCTCAAAAACGGGGGCCCGCCGCAGCACCGCGCCGCGCGCCGCTCTCCGTGTACGGGACACCTGCCCTACGCGCACAGCGACGCCCTGAGAGTCATGAACAAGCCGGTTTTGCCCCTGACGTACGAACAACTCGATCACTGGATCGAGTCGCTGCAACCCGCGTTGCTGGCGGAGCGTTTCACCATGGCGATCGGCATTCTGCGTGGCGGCGCACCGCTTGCGCTGATGGTTTCGCATGCGGCCGGCACACCCGTCGCCTTCCTTCGATACGACCGCCAGTCACGCACGGTCGCCTGGGATTCAACGCTGCCGATTCCTCCCGCTGGCTCGAAAGTGCTGCTGTGCGAAGACATCGCGGGGCGGGGCTTTACGCTGACCGATTGCATCGCATTCCTGCAGCAGCATGGTCTCGACGTCAGAACGCTGACCGCCGCGGTCGACGACCTGAGCCGCATGCAACCCGACTACGCGATCGACGCCCGAGGCTACTTCGCGCTGTTTCCGTGGGAGCGCCAGGCCTACACCGAGCGTTACCGCGAGGACTGGGAGCGCGTTGAAGCGGGCACTGCGCCCGCCATGGCCGACGATCACGAATACGCCACCTACGCGATCGACCTCGACGGCATTCTGCTGCCCGACGTGCCGCTCGCGCGCTACGACGAGGACCTGGCCGCGGCGCTCGCCGAACGCGACGCGTTGCTGCCGTTCGAGGTGCTGCCGTTCGAGGTGCTGCCGGGCATCGATCTGCAACGCGTGCGCACAATCATCACCGGGCGGCCGGAACTGGATCGGGCGCGCACCGAAGCGTGGCTCGCGCGGCACGGCTTCGGTCATATGCAACTGGTGATGCGCACGCCCGGCACGCACGACGAAAGTGCCGCCGGCGCCGCTGCTCACAAGGCTGCGGCGGCGTTGCGCGGCGGTGTCACGCACTTTGTGGAGAGCGATCCGGTGCAGGCGCTGCTGATCGCACAGCAGGCGCCGTTGCTGCGCGTGATCTGGTGGGACGCGCTTACGCAAACCGGGATGCTGGTGGGCGCTCGCGCGTGGACGTGAGCGACGGCTAGGCTTCTTTCGCCTCTCTGAGTTCTTTGGTTTCTTTGAACTCTTTACCGTCACGCAGATACAGATGTCGCGCGGCCCGTTGCGAGGCGACGATGATCAGCTTCATCGTCGCACGCGTGGCGCCGACGAACAGCTTGCGTGCAATCCGCTCGTCGAATAGTTCGAAGTCGACCTCCGTGAGAATCACGCACGGCGCCGCCTGCCCCTTGAAGCGGTAGATCGACTCGAACAGCACATCCCCTTCGCGATACTCCGGGTTGCCGAACAGATCGTACTTGCCCGTGAAACTGCGCAACCGATGCGGTCCGAGATGATCCTGCGCGGTCATCGCCGAGCCTTCGCGGCCGCGAAACGACAGCACCGCAATATCCTGTTTGCGAAAGCCGAGCGACAAGGCCTGCGTGATCGCCCGCTTGGTCGCCTCGATGCTGCCTTCGGCGGCGTTCGCTTCGTCATAGACGGAGAGCGAAATATCGGAGCCGTCGAACGGACTGCCTGAGGCCAGGCCCGCCGCAACCGGCACCGAGGCGCCGACCACGTCGCGCACATAATCGAGAATGTCACGCGGGCTACGGTAGTTGGTGGTCTCTTTCAGCGTGGTCCAGCCGTGCAGCTCGACCGGCTCGCGCATATACAGATTCTGCAGCGGATCTTCGAGCCACCACCACGCGGCGTCCGGCCGCAACAGGCGCTCGAGTGCAGCCACCCACGGCTGCTGGAAATCCTGTCCTTCGTCGACGATCAACACGTCGAATTGCCAGCGCGCGTCGATCGGTGTTTCGGCGAAAGTCGTTTCAAGCTGTTTGAAGACGTCGCCGGACTGGAAATCCGGCTCGCGGCCCGCGTCGCGCGCGACCCAGTCGCATAGCTGGTGATAGTTCGCCACCTTTGCCTCAGGCGGCGCAACCCGCGCAATGTGATCCGCAAGCGGCCGGTTGAAACATACGTACAACGGCCGCTGACCACGCGCCGCCGCGTCCTTCATTACCTGCACTGCCAGTTGCGTCTTGCCGGAGCCGGCCGTGCCGATCACGCGCAGCCGGAACGGCGAAAACTCGAGTCGCCGCGCCCAGGTCGCGAGGCCGCCGGCCAGACGCGTGACGAGCGTGCCGGCCTGGCCGACCAGTGCGCTGGCGTCGGGCGTAAGCGAAAGTTCATCGGCGAGAAAGTGATGGATTTTCGGCGCGCAGGCGAGGCGTGCTTCGTCCGCCGGCAAGGCTTCGCGAATGATCGCGGCGAGCCGGTCTTTACGCGTCGCGTCGACGATCCGCGCGGGATTCACGCCGGCAATCGCCGCGTCCTTGACAATGTGGTCCGGGCAATACAGCAGTTCTTCGATGAAATACGTACCCGCGCCGAACGCCGCGGTGAAACGCCGGTGCAGCGTTTCGACGGTATGCGCGAGCGCGATCGCCACATTGCGTTCCGTCTGGAGATAGACCTTGACGAGCCCCTTGGGCGTTTCGCGCAGGAAGCCGGTTTTCTGTTCGACGATCATCACGCGCCCAGCCGGGCTGACGATCACGAAGTCGGCCTCGCCAAACACTGAAAAATTCTGGTTCAGACGGGTCCAGTGCACGCCGTGGTAGACGGTGTAACCATCGGGAAGCGCTTCTTCCAGCAGCGCGAGGGTTTCGCGTTCGCGTGCCGCCGCGCCGGTGGCGGCGAGGCTCTTCCAGTCGTCGGGGACAATGCGGGCCATGCGGTGCCTCGTCGTATTCGGGTGCGCTCATTGTACGCAACGCCCGCGCGTTGCCGGCATGGCGCATCGGGCGAAACACGGACCTCTATGGGCAAGGTGCTTCGGACCATGCTCCGGGCAACACTTCACGCGGCAGATTGCAGGCCGGCGGCGCGCAAACCCACGCGCATCGTGTATCGTTACTGGCTGAACGCCGCGCGCCGCGCACGGCTTGCCACCTGTCAATATAAAGAAAGGATTTGCCGGATGATCACGATCTGGGGACGCGCTAACTCGGTCAACGTACAGAAAGTCTTGTGGTGTTGCGACGAACTGGTGCTGCCGTACGAACGCATCGACGCGGGCCTGCAATTCGGCCGCAACAACGAGCCCGACTACCTGGCGATGAACCCGACCGGTAAAATTCCGACGCTGGTCGACGACGGCTTCGTGCTGTGGGAATCGAATTCGATCCTGCGCTATCTGGTGCTGCAATACGGCGCATCGAGCCTCCTCTATCCGTCCGAACCGAAACTGCGCTCCAGCATCGACCGTTGGCTCGACTGGTCGCTCACCACGCTGCAACCCGCGGAAAAACCGGTGTTCTGGGCCCTCGTGCGCACACCCGCCGCCGAGCGCGACGCCGCCAAGCTCGCTACCGACTTCGGCGCCGTCACGTTGCTGTGGCGGCTGCTGGATAACCATCTGCAAGGCCGCTTCTTCCTCGAAGGCGAAAAGTTCACGCTCGCCGATATCGTGATCGGCGCGTACGCGAAACGCTGGTTCGGGCTGGACGGCGTCGAACGCCCGCCATTGCCGAATCTGGAGCGTTGGTATTCGCGGCTTGCGACACGCCCGGGTTTCAAGAAATACATCGATTTCCCGCTGACTTGAACTATCTGGCGGCCGTTTGGCGGCTTCACGGGCGGCTTCGTGCCCTGCCGCGGCGTCCAGCCGCGACCGGCACGTACGCCGCACACCGGCACAGTGAAGCACGATGGCCTTTATAATCCACGCATGAAGACCGCCAAGCCCGCCGCGACCGCCGACAAAACCACGCCTGCCGCCTCCGCTCATCATCATGAGCCGGGGCACGTGCACAGTGGTCACGGGGAATCGCAGGAAGCCGCACTGACTCTCGCGGAAGAATATTGCCGCGAACGCGGCGAAAAACTCACGCCGATCCGCCGCAAAGTGCTCGAATTGCTGTTGAATTCCGGGCGCGCCACTAAAGCCTATTCGCTGCTCGACGACATGCGCCAGATCCATCCGGGCTCGGCGCCGCCTACGGTTTACCGGGCGCTGGATTTTCTGCTCTCCGCGGGGCTCGTGCACCGGATCGAATCGATCAATGCGTTTACCGTGTGCCACGACCTGACGCAATGCCAGCACGGCATTCTGGTGGTGTGCCAGCAATGCGGCAACGTCACCGAATTGCATCAGCCGAAGCTGCGCCAGGCGCTCGTCGCGCAAATCGAAGACGCGGGTTACCGCCTGGCGAGCGATGAAATCGAATTGAAGGGATTGTGTTCCGCCTGTCAGGCAGCGGAAGCGGCCAGCGCCAGCGCGGCCGCACCGGTCGTCGCCGCCAAATAACAGCGATACATGCAATCAGGTTTGCAGTCTGATTGCAGATCGTTTCGCCAGACGAAAGCTTGCCGCCGAAGATGCAACGGCAAGCAACCGCCCTTCGGCCGCGAGGCCGCTCCTCAGCCTGCCGCGCGAGCGTCGATCGCGTCGTGCAACAGTGTCACGAGGTCTTCCGGCAATGCCGGCTTGGTCATGAAATGCTGGAAGCCTTCGCCGATGCTGCGTAAGCGGTAAGCGTCGTCGGTGTGGCCCGTGAGCGCCACGGCCACCGAAGGCGCGTGGTCACCACGAATCTCGTGATCGCGCAGCCGCTGGATCAGATAAAAGCCGTCCATGGCCGGCAATTCGAGGTCGCACACCACGGCATCAGGCAACAGCCGCAGCGCCGCTTCGACGCCCTCTTCCGCATCCGCCACTGCGACGACATGCGCCCCTTCCGCCTCGAGTAACAAGGTCAGTGATTCCCGGCTATCCCGGTCGTCTTCGACGAGCACGATCGTGGCCTGATCGAGCCTCAATGCTCCGTTCATGTTCTGTTGTTGCTCTAAAAAACCGGTTAGGCCATCAGACTCGGCCAACGTACTACCCTGCTGTTTGCCGCCGATTTGCGCGGCTGCGATATTGCTGTTCATGGTTCCGACTCGATTTCATGCGTCGAGTTGCATGCAGGCCCGCGATTGTAAAACATGGCCTGGGCGCAACGCGTGCGCACAGTAACGCGCCAAAATTGCACGCCGATGAAAAACCGGCCCTCGGCTCCACTGCCCTGGCTGACCGATGCCGACACCCGATTCGCCGTGGCGGCTGCTGCAAACCCGCGTCCATCGCCTTGCCCGCCTCAGCGTCTGCTCTGACATTCATGTTCTATTGCGGCGCCGGCGCTGTTATGCCTCTCGCGCGGCGTTCAAATCCACTCCTCAGGTAGCACGTTGCGTGCCTCGCCAGATTCACCAGATTCGTCGTTACGTCAGCATGGTTGCGCGAGCCTGCCGCACGATCCGCGGCGGCGCTATGATCGTGTGCGCGAGATCGCAGCGGCTGCGTTACGTTCTGCCGCTGCGACGCAGCACGTCATCTGAGCGCCATCTCCCCGCCCCTAAAACCTGAGGCCGCCCGACACCATGTTCGATCTCGACTCCGCCACGCTCGAAACACTCCGTCATGTCAGTACCGCCACGCTGACCACCCAGTTGTTCAAGCGCGGCTTGCGCAATACGTTCATGCAGGGCGTTGCGCCGCTCGCCGCGCACAGTGGCGCGAATCTGGTCGGGCCGGCCTTCACGCTGCGCAATATTCCTTCGCGCGAAGACATCGACGTGCTCGAACTGTTTGCGGATCCCGAGTACGCACAGCGCAAATGTGTCGAGACCATTCCGGCCGGCCATGTGCTCGTGCAGGATTGCCGCGGTGAACGCAGCAGCGCCTCGTTCGGTTCGATCCTCTCGCTGCGGTTGCAGGTGCGCGGCGTAGCGGGCATGGTGTCCGACGGTCCGGTGCGCGACAGCACGACGATCGCCGCGCTCGGCATGCCGGTGTTTTGTGCCGGCGCAAGCGCACCGCCGAATCTGATCCGGCATCACGCGGTGGATATCAATGTGCCGATCGGCTGTGGCGGTGTCGCTGTGTTTCCCGGCGACGTGATCGTGGGCGATGCGGACGGCGTGGTGGTCATCCCGTTCAAAATGGCCGCCGAAGTTGCGCAAGCTGCCGCCGAGCAGGAGCAACTCGAAGTGTTTCTCACCGAGCGTATTCGTGAAGGCGCCGCCCTGCCCGGCACTTATCCGCCGAACGAAAAAACCAGGGCCGCGTACGAGGCGTGGCGGCAAAAACGCAGTTCTGAATGAGTCAGGCCGTGTGTCAGTCCACCTTGCCAGGACCGACGCCCTGCACCAGCAAGGCCACCGCATGCCGTGCGATCTCCTCGCTGCCGATGTTGCGCCGCGCGGGATCGTTACGCCACAGCTTCGAGGTGGCCAGCGGCAGAATCGTCATGCCCAGCAACGTGACGAACATCAGCGAGGGCTCCAGCCCGGCATTCAGGCGCCCCTCCTTTTGCCAGCGCGCGATGGCTAACAGCGACGCCTTCTGATTCGCGTCGCCGAACCGTTCATGCATGCGCTGGCGCAGCAGGCCGCCGTCGCTGATCACTTCACGCACCCACAGCGACGGAAACCACGGGTTGTCGCTCGCAGCCTTCACCAAACGCTGCGCGAGTTGCGTGATGGCCGCCACCGGATCGTCGGGATTTTCCTGAAACGGCACGCCCATCCCCGCGCGCAGCGGCGCAAAACGCTCATCGATCAGCACGTCGAGCAACTGATCGCGCGTCTTGAAGTAGTAATGCATCATCGCCGATGTGAAACCCGCCTCGCGGGCAATCTCGCCGAGCGTGGTGTCGACGATGCCCTGCCGTGCGAACAGGGCGAGCGCCGCGTCCAGCAGGCGGTTGCGCTGCTCAGGGCCGCGCGCCGAGCCCGAAGGCCTGCCCGGTCGCCGTGCGGGTGCGGACGGCGGTGCGGCAATTGAAGCGTCCGCAGAATCGCCCCCAGCGGCTGACGCCGGCTTCGAAAGCTTTCGCGCCTTCACGGCGGCCGTGCTGCGCGGCGGGCGTTTCACTTCCCGGTCATCTGACGGAATCCTTGCCATTGCATTCAATTTGACGAGTGACACAATGTCGCATATATTAATCTCCGAATTAATTAATTTCAACACTGTGGCGCCATGGACCAATCGACAACGACTCAACCCGCCGGGCTAACGCTGCCAGATGCGCAGTCAGATCCGCAGTCCGGCCCGCAGGCAAATGATCACCCGCCGATCCGCCTGCTGTTTCCGGCACTGCTGCTGGTCATGCTGCTCGCCGCGCTCGATCAGACGATCGTCTCGACCGCGCTGCCGACCATCGTCGGCGAACTCGGCGGCCTCAACAACCTCTCGTGGGTGGTGACCGCCTACCTGCTCAGCTCGACCATCGTCGTGCCGTTGTATGGCAAATTCGGCGATCTGTTCGGCCGCAAGATCGTGCTGCAAACGGCGATCGTCGTGTTCCTCGTCGGCTCCGCGCTATGCGGCGTCGCCCAGAACATGACCCAGTTGATCGTGCTGCGCGCGCTGCAGGGGCTCGGCGGGGGCGGTCTGCTAGTCGTGACGATGGCCGCCATCGCGGACGTGATTCCGCCGGCCGAGCGCGGCCGCTTCCAGGGCGTATTCGGCGGCGTGTTCGGTCTCGCGACGGTGGTCGGGCCCCTGCTCGGCGGCTTTCTCGTCGAGCACCTGTCATGGCGCTGGATTTTCTACATCAACCTGCCGCTCGGCCTCATCTCGCTGGCTGTGATCGGCGCGGTCTTCAAACCGCACGTGCGGCACGTAAAGCACACCATCGACTACATGGGCGCCGCGTTTCTCGCCGGCGCACTCACCGGCATCATCCTGTTCACGAGTCAGGGCGGCACGATCCTGCCGTGGTCGTCGCCGCAGTTGTGGTTCACGCTGGGGATGGGGCTGGTAGCGATCTGGGGCTTCATCCACGAAGAGCGCACTGCCGTCGAGCCGATCATGCCGCTCGAGCTCTTCAAACAGCGCACGTTTTTGCTGAGCAGTCTGATCGGCTTCATCATCGGCGTGTCGCTGTTCGGCTCGGTCACCTTCCTGCCGCTGTATCTGCAAGTGGTCAAGGGCTCGACACCCACGCAAGCCGGCATGCAGATGCTGCCGATGATGGGCGGTCTGTTCGTGATGTCGATGGTGACCGGACGTGTAATCAGCAAGATCGGCAAATACCGCATGTTTCCGATCGCCGGCACGTTTCTCGTGGCCGTCGCGATGTTGCTGCTCGCACGTCTGCAGATCAACACGCCCATTCGTGTGATGTATATCGACATGGGCATTCTCGGCTTCGGCCTCGGCATGGTGATGCAGGTGCTGATTCTCGCCGTGCAGAATACGGTCGAGTTCAAGCACATGGGTGTCGCCACGTCAGGCGCGACGCTGTTTCGCTCGATCGGCGGCTCGATCGGCGTGGCCGGTTTTGGCGCGGTGTTTTCGAACGGCCTTGCCGCGCGCCTGGAAAAACTGATTCCGGCCGACACCGAATTGCCGCACGCGCTCGGACCGGCAGCCATCCACCAGTTGCCTGAAGCCTTGCGCGACGACTATCTGCAAGCGTTTGCCGGTGCGTTGCACACGGTGTATCTCTCGGCGGCCTGCGTCGTCGTGCTGGCCTTTGCGCTCGCATGGCTTCTGAAGGATCATCCGCTGCGCAAGCACTGATTTTTGTATTCCGTTTGCAACAGGCGTTTTCTGCAAGCGCTTGATGACGAGGTCGAACGCCGCGCGCTTCGACCTCGTTCTGCTTTCATTGCCGCCATTTCGTCATGCCAATTCCGCCAGCGCGCCATCGTATCGACGCCTCTGCACCGCGATTGCGCAAACTGTGTAAAAAAAACCGTCAGCCTGTTCGTTCTGCCGACATATGCAGTGTTTCGTCGTACCTACAAATGTGCTCTAGCGCACATAAAGTAGGTGAGAACGTCGATTGACGTTCTCATTGAAACGCCACATATTGCAAGCAGCGGCACCGCAAGCTAGGACTTGCGTCCCTGGATTCTCCAGCGCATGTGGATCGTGGTTTCCGCGGACATTACTCCTGCCTCAACACGATCTGGAGCATGCCGTAACGGCATTGTTTTCCACAGGTGGGTCCACAGTATGTCCACCCAGACAATACTCGGCCATAGTTTCCCGACGCCCTGCAAACGCTGCGGCGGTGCGCTGTACCGGCAAGTCGACTATTGCCCGTATTGCGGCGCCGTGCATCCGCTTGACACCGGGCCGCACAAGCGTGTCGTGATTCCCGGCAGCCGCGCCAGCGCCATCAGCAAGACAGCGCAGAAAAACGGCTTCGATCCGACACAGCCGGCTGAAATCGACCTCGCCGCGCCGACTGCGGTCACCGACGAAGCCGCGCCTGTCGAGTCCCCGATAGAAGCGCCGGCACTCGTGCCTGAGGACGAGCCGATTCCGCCGCTCACCGATCTGAAGTATTCTGCGGACCGCAGCACATTCCCGATACGCCGGGTGCTGCTCGCAATCGTGGCGATTGGCGCAATCGGACTAGCGTATGTCGCCTTTACACTATTCAGCGACGACCACGAATCGCGGAACGGCAATACCGAGCAGACGGCGGACAATCCTCAGGATGCCAGAACGGCGACCGGCACGATTGCGCCGTACGCACCGGCTCAGCCAACGAATCAGGCCGCCGCGGTTAAGCCCGCTATCCCCAGCAATGCCGCCAAGGCAGCACCGGCAATCCTGGCCACGCCCGTCGCGCCGCCGTTGCCCCCAGAGCCTGTAAAACCAGCAGCGCCGCAGTTCCGCGATGCCGCACAAGCGCTGCAGGCAGCGCGTCTGGCCTTCCGCGCCAACGACCTCTCCGCGGCACAAGCGGCGCTTGGCACGGCGCAAACGCTGCAGCCCGGCAACGCCGACGCACAAAGCCTGTTGACCGAATTGAAGCCACTCGCCGCGCGCCGCGACGCCGCGTTGCAGGCCGCACAACTGTGTGCCTCGCAGCAGTCGTGGAGTTGCGCGCGCCAGCACGCCAATGAGGCGCTCGCGATCGACACCGGCAACGACACCGCGAAAACGATCCTTGCACGCGTGATTCACGAGACAGGTTGGGCACCGCTCAAGCCGCATGCGTAGACCGGCATTCCAGCGAGCTAAAAAGTTTGGATACCGAATTTACTGGCCGTTCGCACGATCGATTTGTCTGACTGACCGCATGAATCATGGCACGCCCGATTGCGCTGGCGTTTCGCGTGCCCTCTGCGCGGCAACAGACGGACATGGCGGGCGCCACGCATTGAACATGAGAAGGCAAGCCGGCTCACCGGTGCTTCGCGCGCGCCGATGCGAGAGGCAGTTAAACCCTGACCGATAGGTAGATAAACCATGCTGAAGAAACTTCTGGCGGGATGGCTGGGGCTGGCGCTGATGATCATGTCTTCGTTTGCAGGCGCGGAGGCTGCGCACTACAAGATCGTCACCGGCCCGGAACGCGGCACGTACATTCAGATCGGCCAGGATCTGTCGAAGTGGGTGGCGCAGCCGGCGGGCATCGACCTGGAAGTGATGGCGTCGAAGGGTTCGGCTGAAAATGTGCAGCGCATGCGCTTCGAGCCTGGCGTGAAGCTCGCGCTGGTGCAGTCCGATGTGTATCAGGCCTACATCGACATGGCCAACGCGGGCAATGCCGACGCGGGTACGACGATCCGGCCACTACGGCTTATCATGCCGCTCTACGACGAGGAAATTAACGTCGTGGTGCGCGCGGACTCGCCGATGAAAACCTTCGCCGACATCAAGGACAAGAGCATCAGCGTGGGCCTGCTCGGCAGCGGCACCGCGCAAACGGCCACGACCCTCTATCACCTGATGTTCGGACAGGCGATTCCCGAGCAGAACGTCCAGCACCTGAGCAACGAAGACGCGCTGGCCGCGTTGATCGTCAAGAAGGTGGACGTTGCGATCATCGTGGTCGGGCAGCCGGCGAAACTGTTCAACGACATGAATCCCGAGCTGCTGCAACAGATCCGCCCGCTGAAGGTTGATCCTAACGCGCCCGAAACCACCCGTGCGAAACAGACGTATTTTCCCACGACACTCCGCGCGACCAGCTATCCGAACTGGCTGAAGGAAGATGTCCCCACGCTAACGGTCAAGGCCTTTCTCGTCACGTACGATTACGGTCTGCGCGATACCGTCGGCAATCTGAATCACTTTGCGGACTCGCTCTGCGCCAACTTCGACAATCTGCAGGAGCATGGGCATCCGAAGTGGAAGCAGGTGAAACTCGAATTGCCGCCTCTCGTGCGCGGATGGAGATACTACGGGCCGGTGGAAAAACATCTGCGCGCGTGTCTTGCGAACAAGAGCGCGGCGATCAGCGCGACGGCCGCACAAGCCGCACAGAAACCGCGCTCCGCCTGCACGGATCAGGAGCGTTTGTTGTTGCTGTGCAAGTAAGGTTGCGTGGCGTGGCGCGCGCTCAGGCGTGCGCCTTCGACGCAGCCGACACGTCCATCGCCCGTTGCAGCGCTTCGTACACCTTCGGCCGGTTGCATTGCGACACGTTAAAGCGCAGGAAGCCGGCCGCCGATTGCGACGCGCTGAAAACATTGCCCGGCGCGAACACCACACTCTCAGCTAATGCGTGACGCGCGATATCGGCGGCGTCGAGCGCATCGGGCAAGCGCGCCCACACGAATATCCCGGCGCGTGGCCGCGTCCACACTTCAAGGCCGGCATAACCTAGCCGCCTGATCGTCTCCCCCATGGCGTCCGCCAGCTTCGCGCGCATCGATTCCAGATGCCGCCGGTAGGTGCCATCCACCAGCAAACGATGCACGACGCTCGCCGCGAGCTGGCCGTTGCCGAACGTGGTGGCCAGCTTCAGATCGACCAGCGGCTCGATCCATTCGCTGCGCGCCGCGATGTAACCGCAGCGCACGGCCGCGGACAAGGTCTTCGAAAAACTGCCGATCGAGACCACCCGCGCGAGACCGTCGAACGCTGCGAGACGCGGCGCGGGTTCGTCCTCGAAGTCGGCAAAGATATCGTCTTCGACGATCAACAGATTGTGCTCACCCGCCAGTTTCAGCAGCCGATGCGCAATGGCAGGCGCAAGCGTGGCGCCGGTCGGATTGTGGATCGCGGAATTGGTCACGTAGAGCCGCGGGCGGTGCTCGACCAGCGCCCGCTCGAATGCCGCCAGATCCGGACCGGACGGCGTATAAGGCACACCGACGATGCGGACGCGATGCGCGCGCAGCAGCGCCTGGAAGTTGAAGTAGCACGGATCGTCGATCAGAACCGTGTCGCCGGCTTCGAGCAGAAAGCGGCAGACGAGATCGAGCGCATGCGTGCCGCCGTCGGTCAGCAGGATCTGCTCGGGCGGCGCGTCCACGCCATGTTGCGCGAGCCGCCAGGCAAGTTGCTGACGCAACGCGGGTAGACCGAGCGGGCTCGCATAGTCGGCGAGCGGCGACTGCGGATCGCGCGCCACGGCACGCAACGCGCGGCGTACGCCGTCTTCCGGCAGCCATGAAGGCGGCATCCAGCCGCAACCCGGCTTGAGCACCTTCGCACCGGCCTCCAGCGACTGCCGCGTGAGCCACAGCGGATCGACCTCGCGATCCAGCCGAGGCCCGAGATCGGCGAGCGCAAGCGGCGGCGCATGGCCGGACACGAAAAAGCCGGAACCGCGCCGCGCCACGATCACCCCTTCCGCGACCAGCCGGTCATACGCTTCCACCACGGTCGACTTCGACACGCCGAGCGTCTCGGTCATCGCGCGGATCGAGGGCACGCGCGCACCCGGCATCAACGAACGGCTGGCGATGCGCTCGCGCAAGCTGTCCATCACCGTGCCGACCCGCGTGCCGGTTGGCGCGCCCAAGGCTGCCCGGTTGGTATCGCTTTCCGCCATCTGTACTGCTCCATGTTCGGTACAGTTTGTACGAATTGTACTGATCCGTAGCTTACCCTTTTCGGCTCGAAAGCGGATGCTGCAGGTTCCATTTTTAATGCGCATGGACTCTTTCGATGGACAAGACAACGAACGGCTGGGTGAGCGGCATGGTGGGCGTGTTGATTTTCAGCGGCTCGCTACCCGCCACCCGCATCGCCGTACAAGGCTTCGATCCGGTGTTTCTGACGATGGCGCGCGCTACGATCGCGGGCACGTTGGGGCTGCTGCTTCTGCTCGTGTTTCGCCAGGCCCGGCCCGCGAAGCGCGAGCTCGTGCCGCTGGTGATCGTCGCGCTCGGCGTGGTGGTCGGCTTTCCGCTTCTGACCGCTCTGGCGCTGCGCCACGTGAGCGCCGCGCACGCCGTGGTGTTCGTCGGGCTCCTGCCGCTGTCCACCGCGATCTTCGGCGTGCTGCGCGGCGGCGAACGCCCCCAGCCGGCGTTCTGGCTGTTCTCGGCGCTCGGCAGCGGCGCGGTGGTCGCGTTCGCCTTGCGCCACGGCCTTAACGCGTCGCCGCTCGGTGATGCGTTGATGCTCGCGGCGATCGTCGCCTGCGGCCTGGGTTATGCCGAAGGCGCGCGGCTGTCGCGTCATCTCGGCGGCTGGCAGGTGATTTCGTGGGCGCTGGTGCTGTCGCTGCCGGTGATGCTGCCGCTCGCCTGGTGGGCGCGGCCTGCATCGTTTGAAGGGGTGAGCCATGCGGCGCTGTGGGGACTCGCGTACGTGTCGCTTTTCAGCATGCTGATCGGCTTCGTGTTCTGGTATCGCGGACTGGCCTTAGGCGGGATCGCGGGGGTCGGGCAACTGCAATTGCTGCAGCCGTTCTTTGGTCTGCTGCTCGCCGGTTTGCTGCTGCACGAACAGGTACCGCTCGCAATGATCCTGGTGACCGTCGTGGTGGTCGCGTGTGTGGCGGGCGCGCGGCACTTCTCGCGAAGCGCGCCGGTGCGGCCGGCCGTCTGAAAGATGTATCGCCCGTGCGTGCGTTCCCTGATTTTCAGGACCGCGCGGGGTCGGTTGTCGGATGAATATGTCATCATCTCGATAATCGATCCACCACTCGCGCCGCGACTACGATGCCCACCGCATTTGCACAAACCGTCGAAGCCCGCTTTGCCAAACTCACGCCCACCTCCAAGCGCGTCGCCAGCTACATGCTGGCGAATCTCGACCGGCTTGGACTCGAGAACGCCGACCAGATTGCCCAGCAAGCCGGCACCAGCGGCATCTCAGTGGGCCGGTTCTTGCGCAGCATCGGCTACCAGAACCTCGATGACCTGAAGCGCGAATTGCGCGGCGCGCAGGAGCGCCCGTGGCTGATCACCGACCGGCTCGACGCCTTTCGCCGCGCCTCCGGCCAGCACGACGAAGCCACACCGGCCGCAAGCGGGCCCGATGTTGCCACCCCGGCTGCCAGCCCCGCCCCAAACCCCGCTCTCGCGCACTCGCTCGAACTCGAAATCGGCGCGATCCAGCATGTCTACCAGCTTGCGCAATCGCCGGTGTTTGCCCGCGTGGCCGAACGCATTTCGAACGCTGACGCCGTCTATATCCTCGGTATTCAGTCCACGCGCGGCATCAGCAACGCGTTCTACAGCTACCTGGAGTACATCCGTCCGCGCGTGTTCTATTCGGACGGGATGTCGGGCTCCTATGTCGATTCGCTGAACTCCGAGTTCAAGTCGCCGTATCTGATCGTCACCGATACGCGCGCCTATTCGATGATCGCGCGCCGCTATTGCGAAGCGGCCAGCCGCCGTGGGCTGCCCTTCGCGCTCGTCACCGACATTTACTGTCCGTGGGCGCGCGAATTCGACGGCGATCTTTTGCAGGTGAAGACCGATGTCGGTCAGTTCTGGGACTCGCTGGCGCCGCTCACGTGCCTGTTCAATCTGCTGATTTCGGCGATTGTCGAACGGCTCGGGCCGGGCATCGACGAGCGCGTTGCACGTAACCGCGAACTGCAGAGCGAGTTCGACCAGTTCGATCTTTGAATCCGCTTTGGCGAAACCACGGGATTGACGATCGGCTTACCGGCGGCCCCGGCCCTAAGCATGGCAAGCGCATGGTGCTGCGAGGCGCGATGCACGGGTGATCGAATCGGCAACCGCATAAGCCGTCCGCTGCGCTTGCGGTCGTGCGTTGATCGCATCAGGACGCCGTCGTCGCCGCGGCTTCTCCACCGAGATACGCATCACGTATCCGCTCATCACCGAGCAGCGACTCCGCCGTGCCTTCCAGCACGACGCGGCCGGTCTGCAACACATAGCCGTAATGCGCGATTTCCAGCGCGAGGCTGGCGTTCTGCTCGACCATGAAGAACGTCACGCCTTGCTTATTGATCGTGTCGATCAGTTCCAGCACCTTATCGACGTAGAGCGGCGACAAACCCATGGTGGGTTCGTCCATGCAGATCAATTTCGGCCGGCTCATCAGTGCGCGCGCCATGGCCAGCATCTGCTGTTCGCCGCCCGAGAGCGTGCCCGCCTTTTGCGCCAGGCGCTCTTTCACGCGAGGGAAAAGGCCCAGCACGCGCTCATAGTCTTCGTCGATCGCAACACGATCGCGCCGTGTATAGGCACCCATCAGCAGATTCTCACGCACCGTCATGTCGCCGAACAGCCGCCGCGCCTCGGGTACGGACCCAACACCGCGCCGCACGATCTGCGGCGTACTGAGTCCTGTGATCGCCTCACCTTCGAATGTCACGCTGCCGGAGCGAGGCTTGTGCAAACCGAGAATCAGCTTCATCGTGGTCGATTTGCCGCTCGCGTTGCCGCCGAGCAAACTCACGATCTGCCCGCGCCGCACTTGAAAATTGACGTCGAAATGCACCTGCACGGGACCGTAAAACGTCTCGATGTGTTCGAGTTTCAGTAGAGCGTCGCTCATCGTCGATGTTCCAGAAGTTCAGGCCGCGACGCGCACAGCCGCCGCGCCGCCGACATTGCGATGGCCCAGATACGCCTCGATCACGCGCGGATCGTTGCGCACGTCGCGCGGCAACCCTTCGGCGATTTTGCCGCCGTTGTCGAGCACGATCACGCGATCCGATAGCCGCATCACCATGTCGAGCTTGTGTTCGATCAGCAGGATGGTCAGCCCGCGCGCTTTCAGTTGCTGGATCAGCACCAGCATTTCGGCGGTTTCGGACTCGTTCATGCCGGCCGTCGGCTCGTCGAGCAGCAGGATGCGCGGATGCAAGGCAAGCGCGCGGGCGATCTCGACGCGCCGGCGGTTCGCATACGACAGGCTGTGCGCCGGATGATCGATACGCGGCGCGAGGCGCTCGCCGAACCCGGCGATGATCTCGCGCACTTCATCACGCAACGCCGCGTCTTCACGCCGGACCGAAGCGGGTCCGATCAGTGCGCGCGCGACTTCGGCGATGGCGCCGACAATCGGCCAACCCGTGCGGGTAGCGCGCAAACGTGCATGCGCGCCGATCAAGACGTTGTCGAGCACGCTCAGATTGCCGAACACGCGGCCATGTTGAAACGTGCGCGCAAGTCCGAGCGCGGCGAGCTTTTCCGGTCGCACGCCGGTGATGTCGCGGCCGTCGAATTGCACGCTGCCTGCGTCCGGCGTATCGAGCCCGGTGATCAGATTGAACAGCGTCGACTTGCCCGCGCCGTTCGGCCCGATCACGCTGACGAGTTCGCCTTCCGCAATCGAAAGATCGACGCCGTTCACCGCGGTCAATCCGCCGAAGCGCCGTGTCACGCCGCGCACGTCGAGAAGAGTCTGTGTCATGTGCGCTCCGTCATACCGTTCCCAGCAAACCCTGCGGCCTGAACCGCACCAGCAGCAGCAACACCAGGCCGTAGATCAGCATCCGATAGTCGGCGGCCCAGCGGAAAATCTCCGGCAAGCCGATCAGCGCGGCCGCGCCGACGATGCCGCCCAGCACATTACCGAGCCCGCCGAGAATCACCATCGTCAGGGCGAGGATGGAGACTTGCGAGTCGAAGGTCTGGTTGTTGATGTAGCTATACAGATGCGCCGCAATCCCGCCGCTGATCCCGGCAGCCAGCCCGCCGAACGCAAACGCGATCGCCTTGTAGCGGTTCGGGCGAATGCCGTGCGAGCGCGCGGCGACTTCGTCTTCGCGAATCGCCCGCAGCGTCCGACCCAGATGTGAGCTCAACAGCCGCGTTTGCAAAAGCGCCAGCACGATCAGCACGCCCAGCGCGAACCAGTAGATCGCGCGAGCGCTATCGGGCGTCCAGCCGAACACCGACAACGGCGCAATGCCCGCGATGCCGAGTGGGCCGCGCGTCAGACTGTCCCAGTTGAGGATCACGAGACTCACCACTTCGCCGATGCCGAGCGTCGCAATCGACACGTAGTGGCCGCGCAACCGGAACGCCGGATAGACCAGCAGCGTGCCCAGCGCGGCGGTGATCAGGCCGGCGCAGAAGATCGTCACGACGGGTGACCAGCCGAGATTCGTCGACAGCAACGCAGAGGCGTATGCGCCGATCACCAGCAACGCAGCATGACCAAGCGAAATCTGTCCAACCGTACCCGCCACCAGCGTCAGGCTCAACGCCAACATTCCGTACAGCCAGGCATTGGTGAGTGTTTGCAGGAGATAGGACGAACTGGCGACGAACGGCAGCGCAACCGCAGCCAGTGCCAACGCGATCACCACAGCGCGTGGCACTTTCACCGCTTTGCCCGCGGACAGGAACGTGCCCGTCATCGGCTCGGGCGGCAAACGGCGGCTGCCGCTAAAGAGTCCATTGGGACGCCACACCAGAAACAGCAACAGCAAAACGAACGCGAACAGATCGCGGTAACTGGTGCCGAAGATCGCCACGCCATAACTCTCGACCAGACCCAGCAGCAAGCTGCCGACAATCGCGCCCGGCACGTTGCCCAGACCGCCGATCAGCAACGCCACCACGCCCTTCAGCGTGGCCTGGAAACCCATCGCCGGATCGATGCTGTTGTAGTACATGCCGACCAGCAAGCCGCTCACGCCGCCGAGCGCGCACGCAATCGCAAACACCGCCTGATTGACGCCGTTGACGTTGACGCCCATCTGCTGCGCCGCGTCCCGGTCTTGCGCGGTAGCGCGTACGGCCCAGCCGAGGCGCGTGAAACGCAGGAACACATAGAGCACGGCAGCCGCCGTCACGCCGATGCCTGCGATCAGCAGATCCAGCGAGCCGATCGTTGCGCCGCCGAGGCGAAAGTGCCAATCGGGCAGCGTGCTAGGCACCGGCCGCGGATCGGCGCCGAACAGCAACTGCGCGCATTGATCGAGCACGAAGCTGATACCGATCGTCGCGAGTAGCGGCGCGATGCGCGCAGCACCCTGCAGCGGCCGCAAGCCGATGCGCTCGATCGCGATGCCCAGCAGCCCGCAGCCGACCACCACCGCCAGCAAGGCCAGCGGCAACGGCAAACCGAGCCGCGTCAGGCACAACCAGCCGATGAAGCTGCCGATCATGTACACCGAGCCGTGCGCAAAGTTGATCAGATGCGACACGCCGAAAATCAGCGCGAGGCCAACCGCCAGCAATGCATAGATATTGCCGACGATCAGTCCGTTGATCGTGTAGTCCAGCCATGAAGCCATAGCATTCAGATCCGGTGAGAAGCAGACACGTGAGCGTTGCTTGTGCGTTGCCCAGGCGTTATTTCGATGCGACCAGCGGCTTGGAACCATCCCATTGCTGGAACTGATTGTCCTTGACGACCAGGTACACGCTGCGCGCGCCGGCCACACGGCGCGTCTGCGGATCGAACTGCACCTTGCCGAAAATCAGGCTCGGCACGTCCTTGATCTGCTTCAGGCCGTCATGCACTGCCTGACGGGTCACGCCGTAGCGGCGCATGACTTCCGCCGAGACGATCATCGCGTCGTAAGCGCGCGCGGCGAAGGTATCGGGCTCGCCGCTGTACTTCGCGCGATAACGCTGCACGAAGTCCTGTACTTCAGGCCGCTTGTCGCCGGGGAAAAAATTCGATTCGGTGAATACGCCGTTCACGGCCTCGCCGCCGAGTTCGAGAAACTTCGGCGAATAAACCGAGCCCACTGCCGCGATTGGTTGCGTCAAACCCGACGAACGCGCCTGGCGCACGATTTGCGCGCCGTCTGCGTAGTACGAGATCAGCACGAGCGAATCGGGCTTCGCTTCGTTCACACGCACCAGCGTCGCGCGGAAATCCTTTTCGGTCGGCTGATAGCCTTCCGCCGCGACAACCTGCGCGCCATCCTGCGCGGCGGCTTTCGCGAAAATGTCCTTGCTGGTGCGGCCCCAGTCGGTATTCAGATAGAGCACGGCAATGCGCTTGAAGCCGAGTTCTTTCGTCGCGTAGTGCGCGAGCAGCGGCTGCTCTTCGGCTTGACTCAGTGCGGTGCTCCACATGTAGTCGCCACCCTTGGTGAAGTCGGGGTGTGAATTGGTGAAGCCGAATTGCACGAGTTGTGCCCGCTGATAAATCGGCGAGGCCGCCATCGAGGTCGTGCTCGACAGGTCACCCAGCTCCAGCAGAATGCGCGGATCGCCAACGAACTTCTGCGCGATCGACACGGCCTGGCGCGGGTCGCCACGGCTGTCCTCGAAGTCGTAGGCAAGCGGGCGGCCCTTGATGCCGCCCTGGCTGTTGATCTGCTCCAGCGCGAGATCGAAGCCACGCTTCCACTGTGTGCCGTATTGCGCGTCCTGTCCGGTCAACGGTCCGCTCACGCCGATGAGATACGGCTCGCCCGTCGCGGCGCCGGCGTAGGCCGCCGAGGTCGCTGCGACGCCCACTACTGCTGCGAGCACCGGCAGCGTTTTCAGCCAGCGTGACCAGTTGGTCCGCGACGATTTGGATACGTGTTTCATGTTTGCCCCGCCTGTCAGCTTCAAAGTGGGGCCATGTAACCACGGTGAATTCCGGCGAACCAACGAAGTTTTGGGAATATGGTTATCACGTTGGAGAGGATGCCTCCGCTCGCTCACGACAACGCGACGAGCACCTGTTCACCCCCATGCGCAGGCACACCGAGGTATCTCACTGACGCAATTGATTTTTCTCTCTTCCGACACGCGCCATATGAAACAGAATCCGCGGCGCCACGCCCTCGCCCGCGAATCCGCTTCGCATTTTTTCGGCTGTCGATATCGGAATTCATTATATAAATCCCGCATTCAGACGACCCTACAATGCGCAGACCGAATTGCCAGGGCGAGTCATGGAGCTGCATCAACTCGAAGCATTTTCGGCGGTTATGTCCGCCGGCAGCATCACCGGCGCGGGACGTCTGCTCGAACGCTCGCAGCCGGCCGTCACGCGTCAGATTCAGGAGCTCGAGGCCGATCTCGGCTATGCGCTGTTCAATCGCAACGGTCCGCGTGTGACGCCGACGCATCGCGCGTTTCTGCTTTACGAAGAAGTCGAGCGTTCGCTGATCGGGCTGAAGACCATCGAGCAACGGGCGCGCGCCATCGGCCTCGACGAAGCAGAACCATTGCGCGTGGCGGCCACGCCCGCGCTGGCGGCGTCGATCGTGCCGCCCGCCATCGCCTCGCTGCCGCCGCTCGGCCATGCCCCGCAATTCCAGTTACGCAGTTTGTCGGCGGAACACGTCGTGCATGAAGTGCTGACCCGTACCGCGGATATCGGTCTGGTGACGCTTCCGATTGGGCATGCGGGCCTCGACATCCACTGGATCGCCGAAGCGCCCTGCGTGGCGCTCGTGCAGAGCGGCGACCCGCTCGCCACGCAGCCGAGCATTGCACTGCGCGATCTGGCAGACCGGCGCATCGTCACCGTGGCGAACAGGTTTCGACTCCGGCATCGGATCGACGCAGCGTTCGCGGCTGCACGTATTTCCGCCGACGTGTTTCTCGAAACCAATTCATCGTTAAACGCTGTGATGGCCGCTCGCGCGGGCGCCGGTGTCGCGATCGTGGATCCGGCCACCGGACTCGGTCTGTCTATCGAAGGTGTAACGGCGCGGCCGCTCGACTGCGCGATTCCGTTCTTCTTCGGCGTCGTGACGCCCGCAGGCAAACCACGCCGCGCGGCCGTCGACGCATTGCTGCGAGCCATCGAGCACGCGACCCGCGAGCTGCTCGAAGGCGTGGTGCTGCATCCCGCCCAGCAACACGACGCACTGCTACAGCGCGAAACGCGCGTCTCCCGTGCGCGCACCAAACACCCGGAACACACAGCATGAATCGCCTTGCCGTACTCGAAGCCCGCTTGCGTGAAGATCTGCGCTGGCTGGAATTACCCGCACCCTCGTGGGTCCCGCCGCGTTTCGCCGATGCTGAACGCGTGCTCGATGTCGCCGTGATCGGCGGCGGCATGGCGGGCCTCACCGCAGCGGCGGAACTGCGCTGGCTCGGCATCGACAATCTGCAGGTGTTCGACCGCGCGCCATCAGGATGCGAAGGCCCATGGGTATCGTTCGCGCGAATGGAAACGCTGCGCTCGCCCAAGCAACTCACGGGGCCCGCCCTGCGCATGCCGGCTCTCACGTTTCGCGCGTGGTACGAAGCGCAATTCGGCGGCGCCGCGTGGGATGCGCTCTACAAAATTCCGCGAACACAGTGGATGGACTATTTGCGCTGGTATCGCGAGGTGCTCGATCTGCCGGTGCAAAACGACACCACGTTGACCTCGCTGCGTCCGCGCGACGATGGCCTGCTTGAACTCGATCTCGCTGATGGGAGTGGGCAGCGCACGGTGCTCGCACGGCATGTCGTGCTCGCCACCGGACGCGACGGCTTGGGCGGTCCATCCGTACCAGCTATCGCCAATACGGTTGCACGCCGCTACTGGGCGCACTCCGCGGATGCAATCGATTTCGCAGGATTGGCCGGCAAGCGTGTCGGTGTCGTCGGCGCGGGTGCGTCTGCCTTCGACAATGCCGCAACCGCGCTCGAAGCGGGTGCGGCGAGCGTCGATCTGTTTATCCGCCGTGACGATATTCCGCGCGTGAACAAGCTGACGGGCATCGGCAGTCCGGGGCTCGTGCACGGTTTCGCCGATCTCGACGACGCGTCCAAATGGCGTTTCCTCCATTACGCACAGACTGAGCAAACACCGCCGCCAAGAGACAGCGTGCTGCGGGTTTCACGGCATGAGGGCGCTCGCTTTCACGTCGGCAGCCCGCTTGTTGCGCTCGATGAACTCGACGGCGCGCTCGCGGTAACGACGCCGAAAGGCCGCTACGTAGTCGACTTTCTGATCTTCGCGACCGGCTTTCATTCGGATATCGCCACGCGTGCCGAATTCGCACCGTTCGCCCGCTTTGTGCGGCGCTGGAAAGACCGCTATCAAGCGGACCCGTCGCTGCCTTCGTACGAACTGGCCGAGTCGCCGGATCTCGGCGCCGCGTTCGCGTTTCAGGAGCGCGAGCCCGGCACGTGTGCCGCGCTGACGCAGATCCATTGCTTCAATCATGCAGCGAGCCTCAGCCACGGCAAGCTCTCCGGCGACATCCCCGCGATCAGCGAAGGCGCGCAGCGTCTGGCGCGCGGTATCGCAAGCCGCCTGTTCGACGCGGATCGCGAGCGGCACTACCAGGCGCTGCTTGCCTTCGACACGGCTGAGCTGCGCGGGGACGAATGGAGCGATGCGGATGCATCGTCCGACACTTCGCGCGCTCGCCTGCAAGCAGAGAACGCAGCTGAAAACACCGCTGAAAACACCGATTAACCCGCCGGAGCAGACATGACCGACCTCGCTTCACCGACTCAAGCCGCAACGCCCTCTGGCGCTGACACCATCGACACCCTCGCCGGCCTGCAAGCCGGCAGTCCGCTCGCCGCAATCCGCCATGCCCGCGACAAAGTCGCGCTGCACACGCAACGCAGCGAAGACGCGTTATTCGATCCGGCGTTGCCCGACCTGTCGCTGCAGGAACGTTTGTTTGCCGCGTGGTATGCCGCGCGCCTCTCGCTCGCCAACGACCTCGCCGACACCTACACAGCGAAGCTCATCACCATTGGCGCACAGCCGACCACACTCGACGCAATCGAAGCGGGCACGCTCGACCCCGCCGCCGACGCTCGCCTGATCGCAATCCTCTCGCACGTCAAGCTGCTGACGATCAAGCCAGTCGAAGCACGCCCCGAGCATTTGCAAACGCTGCAGCAGGCCGGCATCACGACGCGCGGTATCGTCGCGTTGTCGCAACTGATTGCGTTCGTCACTTATCAATTGCGCGTGGTAGCGGGCCTGAAGGCATTGCGCGCCGCACAGGAGGCAGCATGAGTCAGGTGGACACCAGTGCATCGCCGGCTGACCGGCTCAACGGCTTCACCTTCGATACGCTCGGCTGGCGCGCGTGGCTCGACACGGTCAGCCTCGCTGGCGCCACACTGGAGCAGATTGCCGTGCTCGAAGAGAGCCATCCGCACGCCAAGACCTCCGACTACTATCTGCTGCTGGTCCAACAGGCGGAAATTCTTCGGCAGCGCTCCGGAGTCTTCAACGCGATCATGTATGCGCCAGGTGGCCTGCCGCGCGCCGAGCGTGAACTCGCCAGCACCGTGGTGTCGCGCGTGAACGGCTGCGTGTACTGCGCTTCGGTGCATGCACAACGATTCGGCCAACTCGCGAAGCGGACCGACGCGATCGAACAGGTTTTTGAAGACCCGTCGAGTGCAGGCACTACGGAGCGCGAGCGCGCGATCATCCAGTACGCGATCGAACTGACCGATCACCCTGAAAACGTTGACGCCGCCGCCATCAAGCGGCTAGAAGCCAACGGCCTGACGGATGCGGAGATCCTCGACCTGACTCACGCTATCGCGATCTTCGCCTGGGCCAACCGGCTGATGCTCACGCTTGGAGAACCGGTGTTTCCGCATGCCGAATAGGCCACCGGTCGCATTGCGGTATCCTCACGGGCTCGTTCAGAAGGAGGATGCATTCATGAAGTTTTCGATTTGCGTGGCGGTTGCCGCCCTGACGCTGACCGCCACCGCCTACGCGCAAACCTCTCAAACCTTTCGCTTCGGCGAAGGCCAGAGCTCGCTGCCGTCCGGCAATGCCCATCCGGCACCCGCGCCCGGCGCCCAGGCCCAACAGCCGCAACCTGTGCAAGCCCAGCCGCAACAGCAACCGGCGGAACAGGCTCCGGCCAAGGCCAAGCCGAAGCACAAGGCAAAACATCACCGGCATCATCGCGGGCATGTGACGCAGCCGGATACGTACTCGCATAGCTGATCGGCGAAACGCATGCCACGCGCATGCGTCTTCGCGACGAAAATCCGTAGCGCCCGGCGCGGCCGCATGGCCGGGCGCTGCGCGCCATCCCTCGATCACGCCGCTCACCTATGCATACGCGGATACTGCCTATAGGTCGCGGCGATTTTTGATTCGCTTCAAATTCTCGCCCGCGGCGGGCATAGTGAAACGTATCCTCAGACTCACTGCCGACAGGACCACGTATGAGCACCACCCGCCCCGCGCCCTCCTCGCCCCATTCAGCCGATTCCACTGCCACCCCGCTGTCCACCGCGCCCTTGATCCGCGATGCCACCGAAGCCGATCTGCCCGCAATCCAGGCGATCTACGCGCACCACGTACTGACCGGCGTCGCTTCGTTCGAAGAAATCCCGCCTTCCGTCGACGACTTGCGCACGCGGCTCGCGTCGGTACGTAGTCACGGCCTGCCGTACATGGTGGCCGAGATCGACGGCGAAGTCGCCGGCTATTGTTACGCGACGCCGTACCGGCCGCGCCCTGCCTATCGCAACACGATCGAAGATTCGATCTATGTGAACGACGCCTATCGCGGGCGCGGCCTGGGACGCGTGCTATTGCAGGCGCTGATCGAGCGCTGCGAAACCGGACCGTGGCGGCAAATGGTTGCCGTAATCGCCGACGGCGGCAGCGGCGGTTCGTTATCGCTGCATACGCAGTTAGGCTTCGAATTGACCGGCACGTTGAAGGCGGTCGGCTTCAAGCACGGCCGGTGGCTCGACACCACACTGATGCAGCGAACGTTGGGCGTGGGCGATTCGACCGTGCCGGATGACGTGGCGCGTTAAAATCCCCCCATGCCCAAAACGCCGCCCCCCATTTCGCCCTCGTCCGACGCCCCGAGCGTCCCGGCAAGCGCTACGCCGCGCAACGAATACACGGTCGACGAACTCGCGCGCGTGAGCGACACCACCGTGCGCAACGTGCGCGCCTATCAGGACCGCGGCCTGCTCGAGCCGCCGGAAAAGCGCGGCCGCGTCGGCGTCTATGACGACACGCATGTCTCGCGTCTGAAGCTGATCAACCACCTGCTCACGCGCGGCTACACGCTCGCGAACATCCAGGATCTGATCATGGCCGTCGACGAAGGCCACGATCTGCGTTCGATCCTCGGCCTTGAAACCGCGATCGGCAGCCGCTGGTCGCGCGAACGGCCGAAAAAATACTCGCTGCTCGAACTGCTGCAAATGTTCGGCGACAAAGCATCGCCGAGCGCCTTGGGCAAAGCGGTCGATCTGGGTTTGCTGGAGCGCGACGGTCTCTCCTTCGTGTCCGGCAGCCCAACGGCGCTGGCCGCCGGCGCGACCATGGCCAAGGAAGGCATTCCGCTCGCCGACCTGCTCGACGCCGTGGGTATCGCCAGACCGCATTTCAATGCGGTCGCCAAGGCGCTGGTCGATCTGGTGGTCCGTCAACTGGATCGCTATGACGCCGACGCCCTGCCGCCGCCCGCCGATGTGCCCGCCCTGGTTGACGCGATCTGGCGGGTGCGGCCGCTAGCGATGGTGCTGGTGGAAAGCGAAATGAACCGCGCGCTGGAAGAAGCCTCCGGCGATTATCTCGGCGACCGCGTCGCGGCGATCATGGAAAAGAAGCTGGGTCACGCGCCCGAAGGCACGGCGGCCGAGCGCGCCGCGGCAAAGAAAGACAAACCCAAAAAATAGCGTTGCACGCGGCCATTTGCTCGCGCTAGCGGCGCTGTTCGCGGGCGCGGCGAGAGCGCTCCCTTTCAGCGCGCAAGCAGGCACTTTCATGCCCCCGCCGTTCGCGCGCGCGTGATATTCAAATCTGCATTGCTTCGTTTGATCGGCGGAACGTCCATGCGACGATCTTCGACTAATCGAACGCAATGGAGATTTGCAGCATGTCCCGTCACACCCGTATTTCGCTCCACGTCGCCGCTGCGTTGCTGGCGGCGCTCACCACATTCAGCGCGACCGCGCAGAGCACCAGTAATGGCAACGGCAGCGAGCCGGCCAACGTGCTGCGCATCGGCTATCAGAAGTCGGGCTTGCTCGCGATCCTCAAGGCGCAAGGCTCGCTCGACGAAAAGCTCAAGCCGCTCGGCTATAGCATCAAGTGGTTCGAATTCCCGGCCGGCCCGCAACTGCTCGAAGCGCTGAACGCGAACAGCGTCGACTTCGGCTATACCGGCGCGCCGCCGCCCGTGTTCGCCCAGGCTGGTGGCGTGCGCTTCGTGTATGTCGGCGCGGAGCCGTCAGGGCGTCATGCCGAAGCGATTCTGGTCAAAAGCGATTCGACGCTGCGTAGCGTCGCCGAACTGAAAGGCAAGCGCGTCGCGCTGCAGAAGGGTTCGAGCTCGAACTATCTGTTGCTCGAAGCACTCAAGAAAGCGGGCCTGCGTTATGAGGACATCCGGCCGGTGTATCTCGCTCCCGCCGATGCGCGAGCCGCATTCGAGAGCGGCACCGTCGATGCATGGGTCATCTGGGATCCGTACTACGCGTCTGCGCAGCAGGCGCTGAAAGCGCGCACGCTTGTGGACTATTCGGAGCTCAACAGCCCTTACAACTTCTATGAAGCCACGCGCGACTTTGCGCAGCAGCATCCGGATGTGATCGGTGCGATTCTTGGACAGTTGCGCACCACCGGCCTATGGGTGAATGACCATCCGGTGGAAACTGCCGCGCTGATCGCGCCGAAGGTCGGCCTCGATCAGAAGCTGGTTGAAACCTGGGTGCGCCGTTATCCGTACGGCACCACCGCCGTGACCGACGAGATCGTGCGCTCACAGCAGGTTGTCGCGGATGCGTTCTACGGCGCGCATCTGATTCCGCAGAAAATCACAGTGAAGGACAACGTCTGGCAGAACCGCGAGGTGACTGCGGCTTTGGCCGCGAAGTGAAGCGGCAGCGGGCTGGCGTGCTGCCGCGCCGCGCGCCTCCTTGCGCATAGCCCGCGTCGCCAGGAACAGCAGCGGACCCGCGGGTCCGCTTTTTTACGCCTGATACTTTCATCTTTATTTCACATTGCGAAAAATTCTAAGGCCGGTCTTAGAGCCCAGGGTCTAACAGCCCACTTGCGTCATCCGTTGACAGCCTCTATTGTTACATCACTCAATGTAACAGTTAAGAGCGAACAACAAGGAGACGGATCGGATGAACGCACGCATGATGCCCCCCGACAACGCGGCGCCCAACGCATCCGCGCCCGTCGATACCGATATCGCCATCATCGGTTCCGGCTTTGCCGGCCTCGGCATGGCAATCCGCCTGCGGCAAGCCGGCATGACCGATTTCATCATCGCCGAAAAGGCCGAGTCGGTCGGCGGCACCTGGCGCGACAACCACTACCCCGGTTGTGCCTGCGACGTGCAATCCCATGTCTATTCGTTCTCCTTCGCCCCAAATCCGCGCTGGACCCGCATGTTCGCGCGTCAGCCGGAAATTCGCGCCTATCTGGAAGAATGCACGCAACGCTTCGGCATCCAGCGTCATCTGCGCTTCGGCCATGAACTGGCCTCCGCGATCTACGACGAAACCCGCCATCGCTGGCAACTGACGTTCGCAAACGGCCAGCAATGGTCTGCGCGCGTGCTGATCTCGGGGATGGGCGGACTCTCGCGCGCGGCCCTGCCGAACATTCCCGGCATCGAAACATTCAAGGGTAAAGCGTTCCACTCACAGCACTGGGACCACACGTATCCGCTCGAAGGCAAACGCGTCGCGGTGATCGGCACCGGGGCGAGCGCGATCCAGTTCGTGCCGCAGATCGCGCCGCGCGTCTCGCATCTGAACCTGTTCCAGCGCACGCCGCCGTGGATCATGCCCAAGGCCGACCGCGCGGTGAAGCCGTTCGAACAGTGGTTATTCAAGCATCTGCCGTTCACGCAGAAGATCATGCGTTCGGCGCTCTACTGCATGCTCGAATCGCGCGCCTTCGGCTTTGCGATTCATCCTTCGTTGATGAAGACCGCGCAGAAGGTCGCGGAGCGCCATCTGCGCCGCCAGGTGCCCGATCCGCAATTGCGCGCCACGCTCACGCCGAACTACACGATGGGCTGCAAGCGCATCCTGATCTCGAACGACTACTTCCCGGCGCTGTCGCGCCAGAACGTATCGGTGACGACTACCGGAATCGCCCGGGTCGAAGAAGATGCGGTGATCACGACCGACGGCGCGCGTCATCCGGCCGATTGCCTGATCTTCGGCACCGGCTTTCAGGTGGCCGATCCGTTTCCGGCGGGCGTGGTGCGTGGCCGTGGCGGCGTCGATATCGTCGATACATGGCGCGATGGTGCGCATGCGTATCTCGGTACAACACTGCCTGGTTATCCGAATTTCTTCATGATCGTCGGCCCGAACACCGGCCTCGGTCACAACTCGATGGTGTTCATGATCGAGTCGCAGGTCGAATACGTGCTGCGCGCGCTGAAGACGATGAACGCGGAACGCGCCGATGCGATCGAAGTGCGCCCGCAGGTCGAGCGCGCCTACAACGAACAGATCCAGCAGAAACTCGGCCGCGCAATCTGGTCGACGGGCGGCTGCAAGAGCTGGTATCTCGATCCGAAGACCGGCAAGAACACCACGCTGTGGCCAGGATTCGCCTACAAATTCCGCCAGGCGACCAGCACCTTCAGCATGGGCGATTACCTCGCGTATTCGCCCGCGGTGCAGCCGCTGAGTGGACATGGCAGCTCACAGCAACAGCCTGTGCATGCACATGGCAACGCAACCGCGACATCCGCCGAAGCAACCTGAAAAAACATAACGACAAGGCACCGTTCAGAGAGGACAGGAGATAAGCCAATGAAGAACTTCACCGACAGAGTGGCCGCGATCACCGGCGCAGGCTCGGGCATGGGCCGCTCGCTCGCGATCCGGCTGGCGCGCGAAGGCTGCCACCTCGCGCTCGCCGACCGCAATGCCGCGAGCCTCGCCGAAACCGCGCAACTCGCACAGGCCGCCGCGCCGCATATCGTCGGCTCGCCGCTGCGTATCACTACGCGTGTGCTCGACGTGTCGGACCGCGCTGCGATGTTCGAATGGGCCGCTGAAACGGCCGCGCAGCATCAGCGCGTAAACCTCGTGTTTAACAACGCGGGCGTGGCATTGTCGAGCACCATCGAAGGCATGGAGTACGCCGACCTGGAGTGGATCGTCAACATCAATTTCTGGGGCGTGGTGCACGGCACGAAAGCGTTTCTGCCGTATATCAAGGCCTCCGGTGCGGGACACATCGTCAACACGTCGAGCGTGTTCGGCCTGTTCTCGCAGCCCGGCATGAGCGGCTACAACGCAACCAAGTTCGCTGTGCGCGGCTTTACCGAAGCGTTGCGCCAGGAACTCGATCTGATGAAGTGCGGCGTGTCGGCCACCTGCGTACATCCGGGCGGCATTCGCACAAGCATCGCGCAGTCGAGCCGGATCTCGTCGAACATGGTCGGCTTCATGCTGGAAAACGAACAGCAAGGCAAGGACGACTTCGAGAAGTTTTTCATCACCACCGCCGACGAAGCCGCACGCGTGATTCTCGACGGCGTGCGCAAGAACAAGCGGCGCGTGCTGATCGGCCGCGATGCGCGCGCCGCCGACTGGCTGGCGCGTACGTTGCCGGCCGCCTATCAGGCGCTGGTCGTGATGCAGACGCGCCGCATGAAACGCATTGCGGAAAAGCGCGCACGCCGCGCCGCGCAGGTGGACGGCCGGCGTGCGTGACGCACCGCCCGATGGCGTGCAGCGCGCAATGCAATCCACACGATCAGCACGATCAACAGGACATAAAAGACTACAAGGAGAATGGTCATGATGCCGGTTCGCCGCGACCTCCGCTTCAACTTACCGCCCGAACGCGCCTCCGATTGGCACGTGCAGGGCTCGCATGTGACACACTTCTTCAACGCGCTTTCGCTGCTCTTCCCTGCCGGCGAGCGTTTCTTCATGGACAGCGTGCGCAACTACCGCGACCAGATCGACGACCCCGTGCTGAAAAAGCAGGTGCTCGGCTTCATCGGCCAGGAAGCGATGCATACGCGCGAGCACATCGAATACAACGATCTGTTGCAGGAAGCCGGTTTGCCCGCGCATAAGCTCGACAAGCGCCTGTGGGCGATTCTCAACTTCGGCCGCAAGATCCTGCCGCATTCGTATCAACTCGCGGTCACGGTCTGCCTCGAGCATTACACGGCGATGCTGGCCGGCCTGCTGCTGGAAGACGCATCGCGTATCGGCGGTTCGGTCGAAGGCTATACGCAGATGTGGACGTGGCATGCGCTCGAAGAAACCGAACATAAATCGGTTTCGTACGACGTGTGGAATACGGTGCTGAAACCCGGCCTCGGACGCTATCTGCTGCGCACCGGCACGATGCTCGCCACAACGCTGACCTTCTGGCTGATCGTGTTCGACTTCCACGTGCGTCTGCTAGTCGCCGATCGCAAACGCGGCGGCCATATCCGCGGTATGTGGCGCGTCGTGAAGTATCTGTACGGCCCGCGTCATGGCGTGTTTCCGCGTATTGCCGGTGAATGGCTGAGCTTTTTCCGGCCGGGCTTCCATCCGTGGGATCACGACAATCGCGCGCAACTGTCGCGCATCGACGGCCTCATTGCCGCGGTGGACGCCACCAACGCGGCTACGCCGAGCGCACGCAAGGCCGCACGACGCGGCGTGCAGGCGGCCGCGTGATACGCGACACGCTGTCGGTCGAGGCCGGCGACGTGCGGCTCGCGGTCTACGTGAGTGGACCGCGAGACGCGCCGCCGATCGTGCTGGTGCACGGTTATCCGGATTCGGCGGCAGTGTGGGAGCCGGTGCGCGCGCAACTCGACGCGCGCTACCGTGTCATCAGCTATGACGTGCGCGGCGCCGGGGCATCCGGCGCGCCCGAGTCGCGCGCGGCTTACCGGCTAGAGCGGTTGGCCGCCGATCTCGCGGCCGTCGCCGATGCAACGTGCGGCGCGCGGCCGTTTCACCTGGTCGGCCACGACTGGGGTGCGATTCAAAGCTGGGAAGCGGTCACTGATCCGGCCTTCAAAGGCCGCATTGCGTCGTACACGTCAATCTCAGGGCCGTGCCTCGATCATGCGTCTTTCGGCTTACGCGGCGTTGGCGCTGGTGATGATGCTGGTGCCGATCGTGCGGAACAGTCCAATGCGCGTCAGACAGCCAAGCGCCCGTTCGGCAGCGGCCTTCGGCAAACACTCAAATCCTGGTACATCTTCTTCTTTCACCTACCGTTGCTGCCGGATCTGGTATGGCGCGCGGGCGGCGCACGCATGTGGCCGTCATGGCTGCGCCTGACCGAACGGGTGCGCCCTGAACGCGATCCTGCGCAGATGCGTAACGCGATCAACGGCCTGAATCTTTATCGCGCCAATTTCATCGACAAGTTGCTGCACCCGCGTGCGCGTCATGCGCATGCGCCAGTGCAATTCATCGTGCCGCTGCGCGATCGCTACGTCGGGCCCGAACTCTCCATTGGACTCGAAGGCTGGCTCGGTCCGTATAGCCGCACTGAAATCGACGCCGGCCATTGGGTCCTATTGCGGGAACCCGAGCGTATCGCGGCAGGCATCGAGCGCTTTGTCGAGCAGCACCGGGCACAGCAGCCGTCAGACAACGGCCGCCCCGGCACCTCGGCGGTCAACGCTCGCGCGGCAGACGCGTGAACAGCGTCGGGTAGTCGATCACGAGGCCGTCTTCATCCACCGTCAGGTCCGCGGTGAAATTGCGGAAGATGCCCTCATAGCGATACACGCGATTCAACTCGATGCACGAATACGCCTGTTCGGCACGCGTAACCTGTAAATCCGGCGTCGAAATATAAGCCACGGAAATCGGCTGACGTTCGCCTTCGGCCAGTTGCAAACGGCGGATCGGCAACGTGTTCGTATAGGGCGTGGCGGCGATATCGATATCGATGCAGCCTTCAATCGCGCTCAGTACGAGGCCATGGCCGTCGTGCCAATGGCCGGCGCCGTCGCCGTGCAATTCCAGCTCAGCGCCGCCGACGATCTTTAGCCAAGCATACGTGGTGCGCCATTGCGCATCGCAGCGCACCTTATAGTGCAGGCCATATTCCTTGCCGTAGCGCTGCCCGACCAGGACGCTTTCCACCGCAAAGCCGTCCGCGCGCGCGTCGAACGCAAGATGTTCGAAGCCGTCGCCCTCCTCCGATGCCCACCTTAGTTCACGCATCAGCCTATCTCCTTGTGGAACGGCGCGGCAAACGCGCCGGGTTTCTATCGTAGCGCGAAAGTTTTCGGCTCGCCGGCGCATCGTTTTCCGGCTTTCGGCTCTCTCGCGCGAATGTGTCGCAAATAGCCACTATCAACGGCGGCGATGCCCGGCGCGGCGCCAGTAGCCTATGCTCGCGGTTTATTTTCAACCTGACCCGCTGCGCGTGCCTCACTGGCACGCGGCAAAGTCGCGCCGCATCGAATCCCCCGCCCTCAAACCATGCACGCCGCCGCAACCGAAGCACAATCCACCGCCTTGCGCACCTTGCTGCGCAGTTTCGGCCAGATCTGCTGCAATCGAACGCCTTCACCGGCGCGTGCCTGCTGGGCGCGTGGTTGCTATACGATCCACGTCTCGCCTGCGCGGCGCTGATCGGCGCGATCGCGGCCAACGTGAGCGCGGTGCTGGCTGGCTATCGCGAGGACGACACGCGCGCCGGCCTGCACGGCTTCAATGGCGCGCTGGCCGGTCTCGCCGCGTTCAGCTTCATCGCCGACAACGCGACGGCCGCCGCCGTAGCCATTCTGGCTGCGACAGGCACGGCATGGCTGCTGGAACCGTGGTCGCGCTGCTTGCGCGCGCGTGGTCTCGGCTATTTCTCGAGCCCCTGTTTGATCGTCACGTGGCTTTGGCTGCCGCTCGTGACACGCGTCGCTCAACAAGCAAGCCTCACCACTGAACCCACGCTCAGCGCGGTGCAATTGAGCAGCGGCTTACTCGCCGGATTCGCGCAAACCGGCTTTGCGTCCGGCGCGTTGCCAGGCGTGCTCGTATGGATCGGCATTGCGGCTGCGTCAAGACGGCATGCGCTGTGGGCGCTGCTCGGTGCGACCCTCGCTAGCGTCATGCACCTGCTGCTCGGCGCGAGTGCAAGCTCGTTCGACGCAGGCCTGTTAGGATTCAACGGCGCGCTGACCGCGATCGCGCTGGCCGATTGCGGCATCGCGATGACGCTCGGCGGTGTCATGCTTTCGGTCGTGCTGCAGACGGCGGCCGCTTACTATGCGTTGCCGGCCATGACTGCGCCATTCGTACTCGCGACGTGGAGCATGCAGTGGCTCGCTGGCCGTTTTCCGCGCGGTACGGCAATGGCCGAAGCGGCGAAGCGCGTCGAAGCCGGGAGGCATGTCAGGTCGCCTGCATCGGTCAGGCGCCCGGGTTAGCGCTGCGGGTTTGGGGTGCAGGTTTGGGCCAAGGGCTTAAGCCGCACATATGGGCCGCGGGCTTGAGCCGCAGGTTTAGGCGCAGATTCAGACCGCAGATTCAGACTGCAGGTTTATCCCCCTGACGCAGGCCACCGTCACAGCCCATCAAGCAGTCTCAGGAGACAGACATGTCGTTCACCCATACGCCCGCTGGCCGCGTCACCGAGACGGGGCCAAGATCCGAAGCGGAGCAGCAAACCCGCGTCGACCTCGCCGCCGCCTATCGCCTCGCGGCGCTCAACGGCTGGGACGATCTGGTCTACACGCATATCTCGGCCAGCGTTCCCGGCGAACCCGGCCACTTCCTGATCAACCCGTTCGGCCTCGCATTCGACGAAGTGTGCGCGTCGAACCTGGTGAAGATCGATATCGAAGGCAACATCGTCGGCGCGAGCGAGCATCCGGTCAACGCCACGGGCTTCGCGCTGCACGCCGCCGTGCACGCGGCACGTGCCGACGCTTTTTGCGTGATGCATTTGCACAATACAGCAGGCGTGGCGGTTTCCGCGCAACCGGCCGGCTTGCTGCCGGCGTCGCAACATGCGCTGCGTTTTTACGGCCACCTCGCGTATCACGATTACGAAGGCCTCGCCTTTACGCCGACCGAAGGCGAACGCCTCGTCGCGCATCTCGCCAACAAACCGGCCATGCTGTTGCGCAATCACGGCACGCTGACGGCCGGCCGCACCATCGCCGAAGCCTATGTATTGATGGCGACGCTGATCAAGGCCTGCGAAATCCAGCTGCAGGCGCAAGCATGCGGCAGCGAACTTGTCGTGCCAGGCGATGACGTAGCCGCACGCACTGCCGATCAACTGTACGACGGCGGCGCAATTGAAGGCGCGCTGGAATGGCCTGCGTTGCTACGCAAGCTCGACCGGATCGATCGCACGTACCGCGATTAAATTCACCTCTCAACATCACTCATCACGGAGTCACGCAATGCCCACGTTTCATATCGAACTCTTCGAAGGCCGCTCGGTGGAACAGAAACGCCAGTTCGTCGAAGCCATTACCAAAGCGACGTGCGAATCGCTCGGCGTCGAACCGAACTCGGTGGACATTATCCTCACCGACGTGAAACGCGAAAACTGGGCAACGGGTGGGCGTTTGTGGTCCGACGCGGACGCATGATTGTCCGTATTTGCCATCCGACGTCTTAATCCTGTCCGATTGTCACAACAGATTCGCGCCCGGTGAGCGGAAAAAGCCGGCACTGAATCCATCGGTAGGCGGTAACGCGAGACGGGCGCTTCACGACCGAACCGAAGTCCGTGCGCCGCAGAGAATGCTGCGCGCGTTGCGCGCGCAGCAGGTACTTCTGAGCGACGCGTATCTGAAACGCGTCGCCATGGCGGTGTCGACAGACGCCGCCACGCCACCAGGCAATTAGAACCGGTGGATGATGCCTACGCCCGCAGCAAACTGGCTGCGTGACGAGGACGGCGCGCTGTTCTGACCGTCGCCGATATCGGCCGTTGCGTTGATGATGCTCGTGCCGTTCGTTCCGATCGTCTGGCCACCCGCACGCTGATAGGCTTCCAGCGCGTACAGACCGGTCCGCTTGGAGAGGCTGTAGTACTGCGAGAGGTTGAACTGCTGATAGCGTGCCGAGCTCGAAATGCCATTCGACTGCGTTGCGCGCGTATAGCTATAGCCGGCAGCCAGATCCAGCACCGTCAGCGGCTTGAAGTGCAGCACTGCGCCAGCCGTATTGAAGATCGCCTCGTTGTGGAACTTCGAGTTGATGCCCGGGATGTATTGCACGTTCGAGTACGAGAACGAGACGTCCCATTGCGCGCTGAACGCATAACCTCCCGTCACTGCAACGCGTTGCTGCGCCTGCGCCGTCTGGTAGCCGTTATTGATGCCCGACACACCCGCCTGCGCGCCCGCATTCGACGTCGTGGAGTTAGCGTCCCACGCACCGCCGCCAGACGCCGCGTTATTGATGCGCTGGTAGCCTGCCGCGATCCCGAACGGACCATTCAGGTACTGGATCGCCGCGCTATACGTCGAACCGGCATTGGTGCTGCCTGCCACGCCGCCCAATGCATACGAACCGCTCACCGTCAGGCCATACATGCTCGGCGACGTGTACACCAGCGAGTTATTCACGCGGTACAGCGTATCCAGCGAATCGATATCGCCCGGGTGTGCACCGTACGCGCCCGTCAGCCACGTGGTTGGGCTATACGGCGACAGCAGCGTGTAGTACGACGTGTACTGGCGGCCGGCCGTGAACGTACCGTAGGTGGGATTGGCCACACCGACATACGCCTGCCGGTTGAACGCCAGACCGCTGACGGACTGTGCGCCGGTTGCGCTGTTAAAGCCTTCTTCCAACTGGAAGATCGCCTTCGTGCCGCCGCCCAGATCTTCGGAGCCCTTCAGGCCGAAGCGGCTGCCGGCCCAGATGCCGTTCAGCATCTTGATCACCGAGCGGCCGCCACTCGTCGAACCGAGCGACGTCTGGCTGCTCTGATAACCAATCCCCGTATCGACGATCCCGTACAGCGTCACGCTGCTTTGAGCGTGCGCGCCGAGGGCGACCAACCCAAGGGCCGAGGTTGCTATTACCTTTTTCATTTCTGCTCCTCTGTAAAAAACTTATTTGTCGTATCTGGCAGTGCCACACCGGCGCCGACTCTTAATCAAGCGTTCAAAACACCGGGTGACCATTGATCAGGCTAGGCAACCACGTCGAGAACATCGGCACGTACGTCACGATGTTGATCGCGCTGAAGATAGCCAGGTAATAAGGCCACGCCACCTTAGTGGTTTCACCTATCGACACATTGCCGATCGCGCAGCCGATAAACTGCACCGACCCAATCGGCGGATGCACGAGACCCAGTGCGCAGTTCAGCAAAATCATGATGCCGAACTGGACAGGGCCGACGCCAGCATGCATCGCCATCGGCAGGAACAAGGGCGTGGTGATCAGGATGTGCGCGGCCATGTCGACGAACGTGCCGAGGAAGATCTGGATGATGTTGATGTAAAGCAGCATCAACCAGGGCAGGCTCGTTGCCCCGTCGAGCATGTGTTCGATGGCGTCGGGAATCTCCAGATAGGCCATCTGGTAGCGCAGCATGTTCGACACGCCGATCAACAGCAACACCACGCCCGTGGTTTTAGCGGCCTTGGACAACGCATGAAAGAGCTTCTTCATCGTCATCGTGCGATAAATGACGATCGTCAGCACGAGCGAATAAGCCACTGCGATAGCAGCCGCTTCCGTCGCTGTAGCAATACCCTTGGCCACGCAGAACAGAATGATCGCGATCACCATCAAGCCGGGCAATGCGCCGAGGAACGTGCGGGCCACCGCAAACCAGCCAGGAAAGCGCTGCAGTTCGGTCGAGCCGTCAGGACGGCGCGGATAGCCGAACTTGACCGCTTGCCAGTACGCAGCGATAAGCACGAAACCCATCACCCACAGCACCGGCAGCAGACCAGAAAACAACAGATCGCCGATCGACACGCCGCTCATCTGGTGTCCGTTCAACGTTCCCGTGATGCCTTGGGCCGCGAACGCATAGATGATCATGTTCGTCGACGTGGGCATCAGCGCGCCCGCCAGCGACGAATGGGTCGTCACGTTGACCGCATAGGCCGCGCTATAGCCTTCGCGCTTCATCAGCGGAATGACGACGCCGCCCATGGCGGAGGTGTCTGCCGTCGGCGAACCGGACACGCCGCCGAACAGCGTGCACGCGACCACGTTAGCCATGCCGAGCCCACCGCGGAAATGGCCTACCGTGGCCTGAGCAAAGCGCAGGATGCGGTCGGCGATACCGCCGTGCAGCATCAACTCGCCAGAGAAAATGAAGAACGGGACCGCGAGAAACGAAAACGCGTTCATTCCCGAAATCATCGACTGCATGGCGGTAGCCGCCGGCAAGCCTTCATACAGATACGTCAGGACACACGAGAGTCCCAACGCGAACGAAACAGGAACCCCGAATACGAGGAAGACGAGGAAACTAACTGAGAGGATGGCAAGTTCCATGATTCTTCTATTTTTGTTTCTGTGCGAAAAGCCCCAGCAGGTTCTCGAACGAGAACAGAGCGATGCAGGCGCTGGCAATGACCGGAATCAGATATCGAAGCGCTTCCGGAAGGCCCAGGATCGGGATCTTGTCGTCCATCGTCGTCTCCGCCATCTGCCAGCAGCCGAAGAAAATCGCCACGGCCAGCACGATCAGGCAAATATGCTGGAACGCATGGGCGATCGTCTGGCCTTTCGGCGGCAGTTTCTTGACCAGCGAGTCAAGGCCGATGTGGCCGCCTTCACGAACTTTGAGCGCGGCGCCGAACATGGCGATCACGATCACCAGCAGGAGGGCAATGGGTTCGACAAAATCCGGTGCGTCGCTAAAGACATAGCGCATCACGACGCTATAAATCACCAGCAGGCACAGCGTGGCGAGACTCGCCGACGCCACGACCACCAGCACGCGGAAGAGAAAATCATTTGGGCGTTTCATGAATCTCATTGACCCCATCCTTGCATACAGCGGACTTATATTTGATCTTCAGGAATCCTGCTAACGCTCACCGGCTCAGGAAACCGCGCGGCGGGAAAAACCGGCAGCGCGTGCTGCACGGCCCTTCTCCACCGCGTTACGTCCAAACTTATTTGACTGCCTGGATTTCGTCGACGAGCTGCTTCATTTGCGGGGTCTTTTCATACTTCGCCCAGACCGGTTGCATCGCCTTCACGAAAGCAGGACGGTCGATCTGCGACGCGGTAACGATCGTCGCGCCACCCTTGGTGACCGTCTTTGCCGCGTCGCTTTCACGCGCGGTCCACAGCTTCGTGTAGTAAGGCACGGAGTCAGCCGCCGCCTTCTTGATGATGTCCTGTTCCTGCGGCGTTAGTGTGTCCCACACCTTCTTGGAGAACACCAGCACTTCCGGCGTCATCGAATGCTGGGTTTCGGAATAGACCTGCGCGACTTCGAAGTGCTTGGTCTCTTCGTACGACGGCAGGTTGTTTTCCGCGCCATCCACCAGACCCGTCTTCAGGCCCGTATAGACTTCAGCGAACGGCATCGGCGTCGGCGTGCCGCCCATCGCCTTGATTTCGTCGACCATCAGATCCGACGGCTGCACGCGTACCTTGAGGCCCTTCATGTCGGCGGGCGAATGGATGGCCTTCTTTGCGTACATCGAACGCGCGCCGCTCTCGTAGAACGTCAGTGCGATCATGCCCTTCGCCTTGAAGGCGTCGAGAATCTTCTGGCCTTCCGGGCCGTACATCACTTTGCGGAAATGGTCGATGTCGCGAAACAGGAACGGCAGAGACGGAATCATCGATTCAGGCACGATCTCGTTGAACGCGGCACCGTTGGCGCGCGCCATGTCCAGTGCGCCGATGCGCACCTGATCGATCGTGTCGTTCTCCGAGCCCAGTGCACTGTTGCCGAAGACCTTCACGGAATCCTTGCCACCGGTTGCCTTGCTGATTTCTTCACCCATGTATTTCACGGCCATATTGGTCGGATAGGTGTCGCCATGCACGTCCGACACGCGGAACACGCGCGCGTGTGCCGACACGGTGCTGAACGCCAGCACGGAGGCCGCGACAATCATCGAAACACGGGAAGAGGCAAACTTGTTTTTCATCGTGACATTCCTTGAAATTAGATCATCCGGATGCGGAGGGCCGCTTGCGAAGGACCGCTTTCGCGGAGTCGCTTACGGAGGGCCGCTAACGGATGCGACATGGTTTTGATGCGTCTCCCGGCTCCACGCACGCAGCCCCTGTGGGTAGCGAGCGGTTCGCCGTGCTGGCCTGTTGTACTTCCCCGGCACAGATGCTCAGCACTCCTGTCAGACAACTCGACTTCTTTACTTCGACTGCTTCGGCATGAACCCGCGCGCGTTGGTCATGCGCGTAGAGAACACTGCCCTCTTTGTCCGGCGCCCCAACCATCTTGAAATGAATTTGTTGGGGCTCATATGTTGTACGACGACATATGAAGTCTATAAAACGTCGTATGCGTTGTACAGCCGGTATTTACCCGCACGACAGCAGGTTGGGCGTAAAAGTTTCTGAGTCAGAAACTAGCCTGAAATCCATGCCAGAAGGGGATTCAGGCAAAATCCCCACCTCGCAGGTTTATATTTTTCGTAGGGAGGAAGATGACCCGAGAGTGGCATTTTTGCCACTATGTTGTACGACAAGTGACGAATAAAAGGCAGCAACTGTTGGGCGCCGACGTGCTAATTCGCCGGCGCCCGCCTCATGCACATCGCTTGTTCAGAGTTCGCCCGCGTATTCGGGCTCGGGCAGCCCGGTCACACCGGGACGAACGGCAAACAGGTGGCCGTCGTGTTCACTCGCGCCCGTCGCGGGGCGAATCGACGTCACGAACAGCGTGTCCAGATCCCGGCCGCCGAACGCGCACATTGCCGGTTTCACGGCCGGCACAGCAATCTGCCGATCGAGCTTGCCTTGCGGCGTAAAACGCAGCAGCAGGCCGGCGTCGTTTGCGCAAATCCAGTAGCAGCCATCGGCATCGACCGCCGCGCCGTCAGGACGACCAGCATAATCATGCAGGTCGGCGAATACGCGCCGATTGCGCGGCACGCCCGCTTCGATGTCGTAATCGAACGCCCAGATTTGCCGGCGCAGAGGATGCGAGTCAGACAGATACATCGTGGCGCCATCGGGCGACCACGCCAGACCGTTTTGCGTGATCAACGCGTCGACAACCGGCGCCGACAGCACGCCCCGCTCGTCGAAGCGATAGAGCGCGCCCGCAGGATTTGCCGCCGCCATGTCCTGCACCATCGTGCCTGACCAGAAGCGCCCTTGCCGATCGCAACGACCGTCGTTGAAGCGCATATCGTCGAAAGCGAAGAGCGGCGCAGCGAGCTTTTTGCCCGTCACCTTCATCGCTTCGCCGCGGGGCGCGTCTTCAGTCAAAGTGACCGCGAAGAGCCCGGTCTCACAGCCCGCCAGCACCGTGCCGCGATGATCGAAGGCGATGCACGCCACCTTCTCCGGCAATTGCCACTCGGTGCGCTCAGCCGTTTCGAGCCGCAGCCGCACGATCTTTTGCGCCGGAATATCCACCCAGTAGAGCGCCTGTTCAGCGGCACGCCATACCGGGCTCTCGCCGACCGACGCGGGCGCCTGCCCTGCCGCCTCGACACGCTCCACCCGCGGGTTCGCGATGCCGCTCACCGCTTCGGCTCCATCGGACCGGCCAGCACGAACGGGCCGCCCTGGAAATGCTGCGTCGGATCGTCGAGGTCGGTGGTGGGTGCCGTGACCGGAAAGAGGTGCTCGAACTCGACCGAACTGTCCTGCGGACGAAAACCGAGGAACGCCGCCTTGGTGTTATCAACCCACTTGGTCCGGTTATCCGAGACGCCATAAACGATTGCGTGCCCGACCCGGTTGGTAAATAGCGAGCAGCGCACCAGTTCGATAAAGTCGCGGAAGCTCAGATAGGTGACGAGCATGCGCGGATTCTTCGGCTGCTCGAACGACGAGCCGATCCGCAGACACACCGTCTCGAGACCGAAGCGGTCGAAGTAATAGCGCGACAGCGATTCGCCGAAGCACTTCGTCACGCCATACAGGCTGTCGGGACGCAGCGGCGCGTCGATATCGACCACTGACGTCGTGGGATGAAAACCCACGGCATGATTCGAGCTCGCGTACACGATGCGCTTCACGCCCTGCTTCTGCGCCGCCGAGTAAAGGTTGTACAGGCCGCGGATATTCGCTTCGAGCAGATCTTCGAACGGCGCCTCGACGGAAATGCCGCCCAGATGAACGACCGCATCCACACCTTCCAGCAGCGCATGAACGGCGGCTTCATCCGCGAGGTCCACGATCGATGCTTCTTCATGCGCCGCCACTTCGCCCAGCGGCGCGATATCGGTGACGCGTACTACATCGGCCCATGCAGCGAGCGCACCGCGCAACTGCTTGCCGAGGTTGCCGGCAGCGCCCGTGAGCAGAAGACGGCGGAAAGGTTTCTGCGCCGCCGGGCGGTCGAGGTTCGAGTCAGTCATATCCCAGTCTTTGTCGTGATTACGATCGGTACTATCAGGTCACCGGCGCCGGATTGAACAGCGTCAACGCATTGTGGAGTTTGAGTTTCTCCGCGCACGTCTCTTTGCGTCCGCTTGCGACGTCGAGCATCAGGCGGAACAGCTCCCAACCCACGTCTTCGATCGTCGCGGCGCCGGTCGCAATAGTACCGGCGTTGATATCCATCAGATCGTGCCAGCGGCGCGCGAGATCGGAGCGCGTCGCGACCTTGATGACTGGCACTTCAGCGAGGCTGTACGGCGTGCCGCGGCCGGTCGTGAATACATGCAAGTTGATGCCCGCCGCGACCTGCAGCGTGCCGCAGATGAAATCGCTCGCCGGCGTGGCCGCGTAAATCAGGCCCTTCTGCTTGACCTTTTCACCAGGCGACAGCACGCCGGAGATGGCCGAGTTGCCCGACTTGATGATCGAGCCCATCGCCTTTTCAACGATGTTCGACAGGCCGCCCTTCTTGTTGCCGGGTGTGGTGTTGGCGCTGCGGTCCGCGCCGCCGCGCTTCAGATAATCGTCGTACCACTGCATCTCGCGGATGATCGCAGCCGCCACGTCCGCATTGGCCGCACGCGCCGTCAGTTGATCGACGCCGTCGCGCACTTCGGTGACTTCGGAGAACATCACCGTTGCACCGGCGCGCACCAGCAAATCGGTGGCGAAGCCCACGGCGGGATTCGCGGTCAGTCCGGAAAATGCGTCGCTGCCGCCGCACTGCACGCCGATCACCAGATCGGAGGCCGGGCAGGTCTCGCGGCGGCGATTATTCAACCGCTTCAGATGGCCTTCGGCCATTCTCATGATCGACTCGATCATCGACTGGAAGCCGACGTGCGCCTCGTCCTGCAGCACCACCACGTCGCCATTCAGATCGGCTTCGACGTCGCCGATGTCGGCTACTTCGGCGACATTCGCAGCAGCGGCAATCGGAATCGTGCCCGGCGGCATCAGGCGTTCAGGCTGCAGCTTCTCGCAACCGAGGCTGACCATCATCACTTCGCCGCCGAAATTCGGATTCAGGCTGATGTTGCGCACGGTGCGGATCGGCACCATTGCATCCGGCGCGTCGATCGCGACGCCGCAACCATAGGTGTGGCCAAGGCTTACTACATCGTCGACGTTCGGATAGTTCGGCAGCAGTTCAGCCTTGATGCGCGTGACCGCGTGCTGAACCACATCGGCCACGCATTGCACCGTGGTCGTAATCGCCAGAATGTTGCGGGAGCCGACCGAGCCGTCGGCATTGCGATAGCCCTCGAACGTGAAGCCTTCCAGCGGCGGCATCTCCGGCGCCTTGATGGTGGCGATCGGCAGATCTTCCAGCCCCGGCGGGCTCGGCATGCGAATCACGTGCTCGTTGATCCAGCTGCCCTTCGGCAAATCCTTGAGCGCGTAACCGATCACCACGTTATAGCGGATGACTTCGTCGCCTTCCGCGAAATCGGCCAGCGCGACTTTGTGCCCCTGCGGAACACGCTCGCGCAGCGCGAGGCCATCGGGAAATACAGCGCCCTCACCCAGACCGCCGTCATTGACGACGATCGCGACATTGTCATTGGGGTGAACGCGAATGTAGAGCGGGGTTTGTTCCATGACATCGATCCTTGTGGCGATTTCACGCCTGCTGGCCAACTGTTGCACCAACTGTTGCGTCAATCATTCATACGTCATCCTACAACATGAAAGGTTGCCCAGACGTTCCGTATTTACCCTATGGCGCGCATTATGCCGTGAAAACACCGTTGAGTTAGCCGAATTGTTGTTGTACGATGACGTATAAGAAATCATCATTTCTAAATACCGACCCCATTCGACGCCCTGGATACTCATCATGACGACACCGCAGGAACTGAAGCAGATCGTTTCGGAAGGCCTTCTGTCCTTCCCCGTTACCGACTTCGACGAACAAGGCGATTTCCGCGCCGACACTTATGCCGAGCGCCTCGAATGGCTCGCACCTTACGGCGCGTCGGCCCTGTTCGTCGCCGGCGGCACGGGCGAATTCTTCTCGCTCACGCATAACGACTACTCGAACGTCGTGCGTACGGCAACCGAAGTCTGCAAAGGCAAGGTACCGATTCTCGCCGGCGCCGGCGGCCCGACCCGCGTCGCAATCGCGTATGCCCAGGAAGCCGAACGTCACGGCGCGAACGGCATTTTGCTGATGCCCCACTACCTGACCGAAGCCTGCCAGGAAGGCATCGCGGCGCACGCCGAAGAAGTCTGCAAGTCCGTGCCGAACATGGGCGTGATCATCTACAACCGCGCGAACTCCAAGCTTAACGCCGACATGCTCGAAGGGCTGGCCGAGCGCTGCCCCAACCTGATCGGCTTCAAGGACGGTGTGGGCGAGATCGAGAACATGGTGTCGATCCGCCGCCGCCTCGGCGACCGCTTCTCCTATCTCGGCGGCCTGCCTACCGCTGAAGTCTACGCCGCGGCCTACAAGGCGCTGGGCGTGCCGGTGTACTCGTCGGCCGTGTTCAACTTCATCCCGAAGACCGCGATGGACTTCTATCGCGCGATTGCCGCGAACGACCACGCGACGGTCGGCAAGCTGATCGACGAATTCTTCCTGCCGTATCTGGCGATCCGCAACCGCCGCCAGGGCTACGCGGTGAGTATCGTGAAGGCCGGCGCGAAGCTGGTCGGCCATAGCGCAGGTCCGGTGCGCGCACCGCTGACCGATCTGACCGAAGAAGAAATGGCGCAACTCGACGTGCTGATCAAGAAGCTCGGCGCGCAGTAACGCAGCAAGGCGCCAAGCCGTGCGAGCCTGGCCGAATCTGGCTCGAGCACGCGGCACCGTAAAGAGCGCCCGGGACGGCAACGTCACCGGGCGCTTTTTCACAGATAAAAAGTTCAGGAGATGACGATGGAAATGAGCCGCACCGCGAGCCCCGCCCACGTCGCAAAGCGCACCAAAGTCCGCTACGCGATTCTGTTGCTGATCTTTCTGATCACGACCTTCAATTACGCGGACCGCGCCACGCTCTCGGTAACCGGATCCGCGATGCGCGCCGAATTCGGTTTCGACGCGATCAGGATGGGTTACATCTTCTCCGCGTTCAGCTGGGCCTATGTTCTGTCTCAATTGCCGGCGGGGTGGCTCCTCGACCGCTTCGGCGCGCGGCGCGTCTACGCGGCGAGCATTTTCCTGTGGTCGTTGTTTACGTTGCTGCAAAGCTCGATCGGTCTGCTGGGCAGCGCAGCCGCCGCCGTCACCGCGCTGTTCGTGCTGCGCTTCGCAATGGGCGCCGCCGAATCGCCGGCGTTTCCGGCCAATGCCAAGGTCGTGGCGAGCTGGTTTCCCACCAACGAACGCGGCACCGCCTCCGCCATTTTCAATTCGGCTCAATACTTCGCGGCAGTCATTTTCACGCCGCTGATGGCCTGGCTGACCCATGCGTTCGGCTGGCACGCGGTCTATCTCGTGATGGGCCTGACCGGACTGTTGCTCGCCCTCACCTGGCTGAAGGTGATGAAGAACCCCGCCGATCACCCGCGTGTCTCGCGCGCCGAACTCGACTACATCGAACAGGGCGGCGGCGTGGTGAACGGGCACACGAAAGCGGCCCGAGCCGCGGACGTCGCCAGCACCGGTGGCTGGTCGCTGGTGCGTCAACTGCTGACTAACCGCATGCTGGTCGGCGTCTATCTCGCCCAGTACTGCATCAACGTGCTGACCTACTTCTTCCTGACCTGGTTTCCAATCTACCTCGTTCAGGCGCGCGGCATGACGATTCTGCAGGCAGGTCTGGTGGCGTCGCTGCCGGCGATCTGCGGATTCTCCGGCGGCGTGCTGGGCGGCATCTTGTCCGATGGGCTGATCCGGCGCGGGCATTCGCTCACCATCGCGCGCAAGGTGCCGATTGTCGGCGGCATGCTGCTGTCGGTGTGCATCATCGGCTGCAACTATGTGTCGACCGACTGGATCGTCGTCGCGCTCATGTCGCTCGCGTTCTTCGGCAAGGGCATCGGCGCACTCGGCTGGGCCGTGGTGGCTGATACATCGCCGAAAGAGGCACTCGGGCTGTCGGGCGCGATCTTCAATATGTTCGGCAATGTCGCCGGCATCGTGACGCCCATCGTGATCGGCTATCTCGTCGCGAAGACCGGGTCGTTCAACGGCGCACTGGTTTTCGTCGGCCTGAATGCCCTGCTGACGGTGTTCAGCTATCTCGTGATCGTGAAAGACATCAAACGGGTCGAACTGCGCCGAGGCTAGCAGTCAGGCGGTTATCGTACTTCCCGGGGGCGCCTGCCAATAACGCGGCTTGTCCGCCAGGCGCCTGAAACCGGGCATCGACGCCAGGTCCGACACCGATGCCTAAAATGATCCGGCGTTTATATAATCAGTCGTCAGACGACGGTATAATGAATCGTAGGAAGTACCTGCAACTATTTGATTCAAGGGGCGTTTTCGATGGCTACACCACTGGCATCCGCAGCACCGCCACGGCGCGCGCGCAATCTTGCCGAGTTTGTCGTCAGCTACGTCACCGAGCAAATCGCGTCTAACGCCTTGAAGCCCGGCGACAAACTGCCGACCGAATCGCAACTGATGGTCACGCTGAGCGTGAGCCGCACCGTCATCCGTGAAGCGATTTCACGCTTGCAGGCAGGCAAAATCATCGAGACACGCCATGGCATCGGCAGTTTCGTGCTGGAACCGCAGCGCGAAAAGCTGGGCATCGACATGGTGCCCGCCACCACCTTGCGCGACGTACTGTCGATCCTGGAGCTGCGCATCAGCCTTGAAACGGAATGCGCGGGTCTCGCCGCTCAACGGGCCAAACCAGACGACCTCGCGCGCATGCGCGCCGCGCTCGACGCGATCGAAGCCACCCGCCACAACGGGCTGGATAGCGTCGATGCCGACTTGCAATTCCATATCTCCGTGGCGCGCGCAACCGGCAACCGCTATTTCGTCGACATCCTCACGCAAATGGGCAGCGCGCTGATTCCGCGCAACCGGCTCGACTCGGCGGGGATCGCGCGTGCTGAACCCGACGCGTATCTGTCGCTCGTCAACCTGGAGCACGAAAGCATTCTCGAGGCGATCACGCGGCACGACGCAGAAGGCGCGCGCGCGGCGATGCGCATGCACCTGTCGAATAGCCGCGAGCGGCTGCGGCGCGCCAACGAAGCAGCTGAAGCGAATAGCTGATTCTTTTCGCTGAGCAAGCACTGATTCACCACGCTGAATGCAAAAATGGCCGGGATATCCCGGCCATTTTTTTCTCACGCGGCGCCCACTTGAGCGCCGCTCACGCATCGCTTAGCTGCGCGTGATCTCGCCGTCACGACGGCGCCACAGGTCCAACGGGTTGGCGTCAGCCAGCGCTTCCGGCAGCAGATCGGCCGGGAAATCCTGATAGCACACCGGACGCAGGAAGCGTTCGATCGACGTCGTGCCCACTGACGTCGCCCGGCTATCGGACGTCGCCGGGAACGGGCCGCCATGCACCATCGCGTGCGAAACCTCGACGCCGGTCGGGAAACCATTGACCAGAATCCGGCCGGCCTTGCGCTCGAGAATCGGCACCAGCTTCTTCGCCGCTGCCAGATCGGCGCTATCCATTTGCACCGTGGCGGTCAGCTGACCGTCGAAGTGCTCGGCAACAGCGAGCAACTCCTGATCGTCCTTGCAGCGCACGATGGTCGAGGCGGGCCCGAAAACCTCGTCCTCCAGTGCCGGCGTGGACAGGAAGGTCAGCGCGTCGGTCACGAACAGAGCCGCGCAAGCCTGCGTCGGGCCCGTCGCGTCAATGCCGCGTGCAACCGCCTCAACGCCGCGCGTCGCCGCCAGCTTGTCCTCGCCCTCTTCATAGGCCGCGTGAATGCCTGCGGTCAGCATGGTCTGCGCCGGCTTGCCGCTCAGTGCCTCGGACGCCGTTGCAACGAAACCCTTGAGTGCGTCGCTGTCGACAGCGATCGCGAGGCCCGGGTTGGTACAGAACTGCCCCGCACCGAGCACCAGCGAATCGACGAAACCACGCGCGATGGCCTCACCGCGTTGCGACAGCGCATTCGACAGGAGGAACACCGGATTGATGCTGCTCATTTCCGCGTAGACCGGAATCGGCTCGGCCCGCGCGGCCGCGACGCGCATCAGCGACGTGCCGCCTGCGCGCGAACCCGTGAAGCCCACCGCCTTGATCGCCGGATGCGCGACCAGCGCTTCACCGACTGAATTGCCGGCGCCGACGATCATCGAGAACACGCCTTCAGGCAGGTCCATATCCTGCGCGACTTGCTGAATCACACGACCGACCATCTCGGAGGTGCCCAGGTGCGCGCGATGCGCCTTCACCACCACCGGGCAGCCCGCCGCGAGCGCCGCAGCGGTATCGCCGCCCGCCACCGAAAACGCGAGCGGGAAGTTGCTGGCGCCGAACACGGCGACCGGGCCCAGCGGAATCTTTTGCATCCGCAGGTCGGAACGCGGCAGCGGCTTGCGCTCGGGCAACGGTGAATCGAGCGTGGCGGCGAGCCATTGGCCGGCGCGTACGACTTGCGCGAACAGTTTGAGCTGGCCAGTGGTACGGCCGCGCTCGCCTTCAAGGCGCGCCTTCGGCAGGCCGGACTCTTCGTGCGCGCGCTGGATCAGCGCGTCGCCGAGCGCCGTGATGCCGTCCGCGATACGCTCGAGAAACTCGGCGCGCACCGTGAGCGGCAAATGCCGGTACGGGTCGAACGCTTTCTGTGCAAGTTCACAGGCGAGTTCGACATTCGCGACCGAGCCGCTGCCGAACACCGGCTCGGCGATGTCGGCTCCCGTGGCGGGATTGAACGCGCGCAAGGGTTTTTCCTCGCCGCGCACTGCTTTGCGACCAATCAGCATTTCGCCGGTAATAGACATTTCGCTTTCCTTGGATGGACATCTCAGATATAGGTCATCCTACAACATTGAGTGGCCTACGTGCAACCTGAAACCCTTGCGCAGTGAGGAATTCGGGTTTACGTGGCCGTTACAACCAATCGCTCCGATGCTAATCTTCATTAAGATGTACGACGACCTATAACATTTCAATCAGTAAACGTCGGAGCTTGCCCGCTTATATCTGCCAGCTTATTTGCCAGCTTACCTGCCCGCTCAATCGCAGCTCGAGGAGACACCCATGACAGCCGCCACGCCATATCAGCCTCTACCCAATAGCTTTCGCCGCGCCGTCTGCGGCGGCGAAACCCTGATCGGCTGCTGGGCTTCGCTTGCCAGCCCGATTGCTACGGAACTGCTCGGCATTGTCGGCTTCGACTGGATGCTGCTGGATGCCGAGCACGCGCCGAATGACGTTCTGACGCTGATCCCCCAGTTGATGGCGCTCAAGGATAGCCCGAGCGCACCGGTGGTGCGCCCCCCGGCCAACGACAGCGTGTTCATCAAGCGGCTCCTCGACAGCGGCTTCTCGAATTTTCTGGTGCCGTTCGTCGATAGCGCCGAAGACGCGGTGCGTGCTGTCGCCGCGACGCGTTATCCGCCGCAGGGCATCCGCGGCGTCTCGGTGAGCCAACGAGGCAATCGCTATGCGACCGTTACCAATTACTTCGACATCGCCAACGACAACGTCTGCGTCATCGTTCAGATCGAAAGCCGCAAGGCGGTCGACAATATTGACGAGATTCTCGCCGTGGACGGCGTCGATGCCGTTTTCGTCGGACCGTCCGATCTCGCGGCTGCCTATGGCCACATCGGCAACCCGAACCATCCCGACGTGCAACAGGCGATAGCGCGCGTCTTCGAGCGCGCACAGGCCGCCGGCAAGCCGAGCGGCATCCTCGCGCCCGTGCAGGCCGACGCTGAGCGCTATCTCTCGATGGGCTGCCGCGTCATCGCGGTCTGTGCCGATATGGGGCTGCTGAAAGCCGCCGCGCAGACCGTTCAAAAACACTTCATGCAGAAACAGGCGGACCGGAAGTAAGGACGGCCGCCATGACATCTCCGGAGATTTCCATGCAAAAAGCAGGCTTTATCGGACTCGGCATCATGGGCAAGCCCATGGCCGCCAACCTTCTCAAGAACGGCGTCGCGCTTGCTGCGTTTACGCGCAGTGGCGTGCCCGACGATCTCACCCAGGCCGGCGCCGTCGCGTGTGACAGTCCGGCCGCCGTGGCCGTGCATGCCGACGTGATCTTCGTCATGGTGCCGGATACGCCGGACGTCGAACGCGTGCTGTTTGGCGAACACGGTCTCGCCGAGGCCTTGCGCCCAGGACAGACGGTGGTCGACATGAGCTCGATTTCGCCGATGGCCACCCGTGACTTCGCAGCCCGCGTGCGTGAGCGCGGCGCGGACTATATGGATGCACCGGTTTCCGGTGGCGAAGTCGGCGCCAAGGCCGGTTCGCTGACCATCATGGTGGGCGGCGAACCCGCAACCTTCGAGAGCGTCAAGCCGCTCTTCGACATGATGGGTAAGAACGTCACGCTGATCGGCGCTGTCGGCGCGGGCCAGGTGTGCAAGGTGGCCAATCAGGTGATCGTCGCCGCGACGATCGAGGCCGTCGGCGAAGCACTGCTGCTCGCCTCCAAAGCCGGTGTCGATCCGGCGCGTGTACGCGAAGCACTGATGGGCGGCTTTGCGTCCTCGCGCATTCTCGAAGTACACGGTGAACGGATGACGAAGCGCACCTTCGACCCGGGCTTCCGGATCGAGCTCCACCAGAAGGATCTGAATCTCGCGCTCTCGACGGCTCAGGCGCTCGGCGTCTCATTGCCGAATACCGCCACCTGCCAGCAGCTCTTCAACGCCTGCGTGGCGCATGGCGGCAAGGCATGGGATCACTCCGCCATGGTGCGCGCGCTCGAAATACTCGCCAATCACGAGATCGGCCAGAAGACCGCCTGAACCTGCAAGGCCGCAAGCCTAATCCGCAGCGCCGTTTCCGCTTGCTCTATGCAAATAGAGAAGATGAAACGGCGCAGGCCGCGTTAAGCGTCCTCACTAATCTCCACAGCAACCCAACCACACTCATCAATAAAGTTTTATTACAAATACTAAGGATGACTGACGGCCATGCAAATGGGTTCGATATTCGCCGCTTAATCAAGCGACGGATTGAAGAGGCATGGCCCATCAAAAACTGACGATCACTTACAACGCCCGCAAAGGGCAAGGAGACATCCGTGGCATCTAAAGATAAAAACAACGGCAAGCCGGCGACATCGAGAATCCGCAGCCAGGACGAACCAAACTCGCCTAAACGCAGAGCGTTTATCGTGCTCGCGGGAACCTCCGCGGGCGCAACCCTGCTAGGCGGACTGTCCGCCTGCGGCGGCAGCAGCGGCTCTTTAAGCGCTACGACACCCGTGTCGACTACGCCAACCGCAGCTGCGGACCCAATCTGGGGACCAACCGGCCAGGCAACGGCGATTATCAACAAGCTTGCGGGCATCACCACGTCGACGTTCCCCGCGGTTGATTTCCAGGTGACGGGCTACGGCGCACGGACGCTGCCGGCGTCCGCCTTGATCCAGGCAAGCGCGTGGCCCGGTGGCGCGATTTCATGGGTGACGGGCTCGCAGGCTGCAACGTCGCCGCAAAGCCCCGGCTCGAACGTGATGGTGCCGTGGGATATGACGGACACGGTCTATGATTCGTGCTCCGCGTTCAATGCCGCGATTCAGGCCGCGCACGCGGTGGGCGGCGGCCGCGTGGTGGTGCCTGCCGGCAACTGGTATTGCGGCGGCCCGATCGTTCTCCTGAGCAACGTGAATTTCCATTTGAGCTCCGGTTGCACGATCTATTTCAGCCCGAACCCGGCTGACTACGCGAAGAATGGTCCGTACCCGACTGCGAACGGCAATCTGTACTGGACGCGCTGGCAAGCGAACGACTGCCTGAACTTCGGCTCGCCGATCTATGCGTATCAGCAGAACAACATCGCGCTGACCGCCGACGACAACACCTGCGTTCTGAACGGTCAGGCAATGACGCCGATGCAGTTGAGCACCAAGCCGCCGACGTCGTGCTGGTGGACCTTCAAGGGCACGAGTAGCGCGTATGGTTACGTGAAACCGGCTTCGGGAGGCACACCGGTTTCGCAAGCCGACGCGAACACGGGCACCACCTCCTACCCGGCCAACGCCGGCACCTACCCTGCCAGCACGGCCCTGACGAGTCTGCCCGCGGCCCAGGTCACGAATCCGCAAGCCAACGTGTCGTTCACGAATCAGGATGGCACGACAACGACGCTGATGAATCTGCTCACGGTTTCGGGCTGGAATCAGGACCAGAACTACCTGCCCGCGCTGTCGGAACTCGGCGTGCCGGTTGTGAATCGCGTCTTCGGTCTCGGTCACTTCCTGCGTCCGTGCATGGTCGAATTCATCGGCTGCACCAACGTGCTCCTGCAGAATTACCACACGCAGAACACGCCGTTCTGGCAGCACCATCCGACCGATTGCACGAACGTGGTGATCGACGGCGTGTTTGCCGACAGCATCGGCCCGAACAACGACGGCTTCGACCCGGATGCGTGTAACAACGTGCTGGTGCAGAACGTTCAGTTCAATACCGGCGACGACTGCATCGCGATCAAGTCCGGCAAGTGCCTCGACACGGAGTACGGCCCGATGCAGAACATCGTGGTCCAGAACTGCACCATGCAGAGCGGCCACGGCGGGCTCACGATCGGCAGCGAAATGAGCGCGGGCGTGGAAAACGTCTACGCGCGCAATCTGACGATGCAGAACGAGAACTGGGCGACCAATCCGCTGAATATCGCGCTTCGCTTCAAGACCAACATGAACCGTGGCGGCTTCATCAACAACGTGTGGATCAATGGTGTAACGCTGGCCAATGGCGTGAATCTGGCGGGGAAATACGGCGGCGGCGCGCTGGGCTCGAGCGTTCCGGGTTCGGTCCCCGGTACGGGCACGGTCGGTCTCGCGGCAAACCCGTCTACCGGACAGGGTGGCCTGATCACGTTCGACTGCGATTACAGCCCCTCGGGCGATTCGGTGCGCTGGAACCCGGCGACGATCAACAACGTCAACATCACGAACGTGAATGCGACCAACGTGTCGGGTACGGTGAGCTACGCGATGCCGACAGGCTTCTCGGCGACGTCGGCTTCGTGCTTCCAGGCGATCGTCGCGCAGGGTCCGGTGGCTGCGGACTACAACGGTCCGCTACCCGTGCCGACGGTGCAGCCGATTACCGGCGTGACGATCTCGAACTGCAACCTCGGAACGCCGATCTGCGTGGGACCGGCAACGACGACTACGCCAGGGCCGGTCTTTGTGAGCAACGTGAAATCCATCACGCTCAGCAACGTGGTGATCGGTGGCGTCACGTATAACAGCTCGCTGGTAGGCTGATGGGCAAGCGGTCTCCGGCATGCGCAGTGCCGGAGACCTCGAGACGGTCGTTGGCCAGCGCTAAGTGTTAAGCGTTAAGCGCGAGGCAAAACAAATGGCGGCGCCCTCGGGCGCCGCCATTTTAATTACCCGGCGCGATTCGCGGCCCGGGCCTAATCGTGACTCACTTGACTGCTACACTCGCCGCCGCCCAGCGCGGGTCGATTGTCTTATCACCGCTTCGGGCCAGCAGGCACACCACAGCCGCCGCGATGATGTCGAACACAGCCAGCACCACGAACAACGGGCTGTAGCCGATCTGCGTGACCAGCACGCCGAACAGCGCGGTGAACGCTGCCGCGCCCAGGTAACCCGCCATGCCGCCCATGCCCGTAGCGGTAGCGACTTCGTTCTTGCCGAACATGTCGGAGGTAATCGCGTACAACGCACCCGACAGGGTCTGGTGAGCAAAACCGCCAACGCACAGCAGCGCGACGGCCGCATAAGGACTTGCCACCAGCCCGACGCAAGCCGGTCCGATCATACAGAGCGCACCCACAACGAACACCATCTTGCGCGACGTGAACAGCGAGACCTTCGCGTACTTATGAAACAGCGGGCTGAGGTAACCGCCAAGCACGCAACCGATATCCGCGGCGAGAAAAGGCATCCACGCGTACAGCGCGACTTCCTTCAAGTTCATATGCCGCTCGGTCATCATGTACAGCGGAATCCACGCGTTGAAGGTCTGCCAGGCCGGCTCGGAAAGAATCCGCGGAATGCCGATTGCCCAGAAGTCGCGGCTGCCGAGCATGGAAGCCCAACTGCGTTTAACCGCGCCGGCGTCGCTGTGCTTTGCCTCCTGCCCACTGAGGATGTAATCGCGCTCGGTGTCGCTCAACAGCTTCTGTTTCTGCGGATGCTTGTACAGCAGCATCCACAGCGCGCTCCAGACAATCCCCGCCACGCCGACGATCAGGAAAGCCCATTGCCATTGACCGTGCAACAGCGCCCAAACGACCAGCGGCGGCGCAAGCAGTGCGCCCACGGACGAGCCGATATTGAACCAGCCGATTGCAACGGAACGCTCCTTGGCCGGAAACCATTCGCTCGTCGCCTTAACGCCGGCCGGGATGCCAGCCGCTTCGGCGATACCGAGCACGCCGCGGAAAAACGCCAGGCTGCGCCAGCCCGTCGACCATGCCGCTGCGGCACACGCCAACGACCAGGCCAGTGCGAACGCCGCGAAGCCGATCTTGGTGCCGACGGTGTCGAGCACATAGCCCGCGACCGGCTGCATGAACGCATAACAAAGTTGCCACGCCACCACGACATGCGAATACTGCGCGGTGGTGATGTTGAGGTCCTTCATCAGCGTCGGCGCTGCCACCGACAACGTATTGCGCGCGAGGTAATTGATGATGAGCCCGGCCGCGACCAGACTGACCATCCACCAGCGGATGCCCTTGATTTTCATGACTGTCTCCTCGTATTCCTTAATCAATCAGGACGGCTGGCCTGCGGTGTCGCTGCTCGCTGCGTCGTCGCGCGAGTAATCGATGCCGACGAAACTTCCGCCCTGATAACGCTGACCCAAGGCATCAAGCGGATTCGGCCGTGCCAGGATTTCCTCGGCGTAGGCTTCGGCGTCCTGGGTCGGTTGATAACCGAGGCGCTCGGCGCCGCTGTTGTCCCACCAGCTACGTGTGTTGGCCGACACGCCCCACACGGTGATGAAGCCGATTTCCTCTGCCTCGACACAGCGGTCGAGGAAATGCAGCAGGTCGCGATGACCGAACCAGGTGCTCAGATGCCGCTGCTCCGTCGGCCGCTCAAGGCAACTGCCGATGCGCACGCAAATACTCTCGATGCCGTGCTTGTCCCAATACATTCTTGCCAGTGCTTCGCCCCACACCTTGCTCAGGCCGTAGAAACCGTCCGGACGCAGCGCGCAGTCGAGACTGAGATGGTCGGTGACCGGATACATGCCGATCGCGTGGTTCGAGCTGGCAAACACCACGCGTCGAACGCCTTGCCGGCGCGCGCCTTCGTACACCTCGACCAGCGCACGCAGGTTGTTGTCGATGATTTCGGGCAGCGGACGCTCCACGCTCGTGCCGGCGAAGTGAATCAGTACGTCGACACCTTTAAGCAGGCGATCCACGACGGCGGGATCGCGCAGGTCACCGTGCATCACGTCCTCGCCTTCCACCAGCGGCACGAGGGGCTTCGAACCCGCCGCCGAACGCAAGGGGATGCCGCGGCCGACCAACGCCGTCCGCACTACCGAGCCGAGCTGGCCGCCGGCGCCACTCAGGGCAATCTTCTTCATAAGGATCCTTTACAGCGCCGCGCGCGATTAGAGCCGGAGGACGGCAAGCAGTCGAGCCGTAGCGGCAACGGGCTGGAACCAGCCCTTAAGTTGTACGATAACGTACTATCTTCGATTCGAAGGCCGATTTCAACCAGGCATTTACCCGTATAAGCATGCGCTGTACAGCAACTTATCTTTTGCAAACAAGCACATATGTCACGCATATATTTATGCGACGTCGTATAACTTAGCGGATCGATTAAGACCTGCTCATTCGTCATCCGGCGCATGTGGCCGGTTGTCTCAATGGGCACTGAAGCTTGAGCGCGCGTTGTCCGGCACGCGTAGACTTGACGCGTATGCGCGCGATCGAACTGCGGCGCCCCGCGGCAAAGTCGCCCTTTCCATTTCAGTCTCTTTTCGGCGCAGCACCTTCCTATGCCAGATGCCAACCGTTCCGTGCTTTCCGTTGCCGTGCCGGCCGAATCCGGCGTGGCCCGCATGTACGATGCCCCGGACCTCGCGGACGCGTACGCCGTCCGCTTGCCGGACAACGCAATCGACGACCCGGAATTGCTCGCGCGCTTTATGTTCGCCCATCAAGCGGGATGGATAGCGAAACTGCTGGGGCTGCGCGATGCGTTAGTCGCCCGCTTCGGGCTCAAGACGGCGAAGCAGTTGCGCACGGCGAATCCACCCGGCTCAAGGGATCGGGTCGATTTCTTCCGAATCTACGCGCGCAGCGCACGCGAGATCATTCTCGGCGAGAACGACAGCCACCTGGACTTCCGGCTTTCGGTATTGCAGCAAACGCGCGATACGCACGAGGGCAGCGCGCGCTATCTGATTCTGTCCACAGTCGTGCACTGTCACAACGGACTTGGGCGTTTTTATATCCTCGCCATCGCTCCGTTCCACCGGTTGGTGATTCGCTCGACATTGCGCCGAGCGGCGCGCGTCGGCTGGCCAACTGCCTGAGCGGCGACCGCCGTACGCGGGTACGGGCGCGGCCAGCGCCAGCGCGGAACAATCGCCCCTCGCCAGCCGCACTTGCTACATCAACGCATTACGAGCCGATGAACTCCAGTAGATCGGCATTCACCTTGTCCGCCTCCACCGTGCACATGCCGTGCTGCCCGCCCGGGTAGACCTTGAGCGTGGCGTTCTTCACGATCTTCGCCGTCTTGCGGCCTGCGGCATCGATCGGCACGATCTGATCGTCGTCGCCATGCAGTACCAGAGTCGGCACGTCGATCTTCTTCAGGTCTTCCGTGTAGTCGACTTCGGAGAACTGCTTGATGCAGTCGTACAAGCCCTTGATCGACCCAACCATGCCTTGCGCCCAGAACGAATCGATCACACCTTGCGACACCTTCGCGTTCGGACGGTTGTAACCGTAAAACGGTAACGCAAGATCCTTGAAGAACTGCGAACGATCCGCCTCGACACCCTTGCGGATGCCGTCGAACACGTCGATCGGCGTGCCCTCCGGATTGCCCTCAGTCTTCAGCATCAGCGGCGGCACCGCGCCGATCAGCACAGCCTTCGCGACACGTTTCGTACCGTGACGGCCGATGTAGTGCGCGACCTCCCCGCCGCCGGTCGAATGGCCGACCATGGTGGCGTCCTGCAGGTCGAGGTGCTCGATCAGCGCGGCGAGATCGTCGGCATAGGTGTCCATGTCGTTGCCGTCCCACGTCTGCGCCGAACGGCCATGCCCGCGCCGGTCGTGCGCGATCACGCGAAAGCCTTTGCTGCCGAGGAACAACATCTGCGCGTCCCAGGCGTCCGCGGACAGCGGCCAGCCGTGCGAGAACACAACCGGGCGCCCTTTGCCCCAATCCTTGTAGAAAATTTCCGTACCGTCTTTCGTGGTGATCGTGCTCATCTGTCGACTCCTTTGGATGAAGTCTGCCGTCGCCGGCAGGTGGATGAAGCGTGCCGCTCAAACCGGTCGGGCAGCACAAGCCGTGCCGCCCAACGAAAACCGTTAACAGCGAATGCAGGACGAACTCGACGCGCGTGAGTGGAGCATGCGAGGGAACGACCAGTCGATGCACGATGAGACGCTTGCTCAAGCATGACACGGTCTGCAACGCATTTTGATGACGGGCGCACGAAGAACCGGTCGGTTCACGTGGTGTTCGAAATGACTATCAGGAATGAAACAGGATGGCGATGCAGCGCGCATCCATTTCAGGTATGCGATGACGCCGAAGGAACCGCCGGTTAGCTGCTTGCATGTTAGAAGCAAACTAGCCTGTTGGCTAGCTAACCGGCTAATAGAAAGTCGGCGCGAACGGCGTTATTGTCGGATGGCGACGAATGACCCTGGTTGCGCCAACGCCGTTGTAACCGCTCATCGCGGTCCTGCTTTCGCCCTCTTCCTGTCGTTCGATTTCCTGCCAGGCAATGCGCCCAGTTTTTGCTGACTGACAGCAACAAACTGCGAGGTGGCTTGCTTGCGTGTTAATAACATATTTGTTATCATTGAATCCAATGGCATTTACGATCGACTTCTACAACGAAAAGGTCAAAGTGAACGTTGCCTCCTTGCCGAAAACGCTGCTTGCACGCTTCATTGCGCTGGCCGATCGCATGGAGGAATACGGGCCGAATCTCGGCGAGCCTCACACCGCATCAATGGGTGGTGGCTTGTTCGAAATGCGCCTCAAAGACGCCGAGGGCATCGCCAGAGTGTTCTACTGCTCGATCGTGGAACGGAAAATCGTCATGCTTCACAGCTTCGTGAAGAAGTCGCAACAAACGCCGCGCAACGAACTGGACGTGGCGCGCAAAAGACTGCTGGAGATCAGAAATGGCAACCTATAAGGCAATGCGCGAACGGGCGCTCGCCGACCCTGAAGTACGCGCCGAATACGAGCGGCTGAACCGCGAAGAATTCGCGCTGCTCGACCAGATGCTCGCCGCGCGCCGCGAAGCCGGCTTGACGCAGGCGCAAGTCGCCGAGCGCATGGGCACGAAAGCGCCGGCCATCACCCGGCTGGAACGCGCGCTTGCGTCGGGGCAGCACTCGCCTTCCGTCGACACGTTGCGCAGATACGCGGCCGCGTGTGGCAAGCAACTGTTTATCTCGATCGCCTAGGCTTCGCCGCGCGGCGTTGAGCGCCCGCGCCGCCTGGTGCGGCGATCTCTTGCTGACTGACATGACTGGAATGCGGCGTCCGCAGCGAGGGACTTAGCCACGAAGACGCCGGTGCCGCCTTGTTGCAGCGCGGTCTATTGCCGCAGTTCCGCGCAGACCACGAGAAACGCACGCAAGGACGCACTAAGGAAAACTTGATACCTATCAAGGCTTTGCCGTCTCAAAAACGAAAACACGCGCAAAACAACGTGGTTTTTTGACGCACGTCGCATTGCAGCAAAAATTTTCCTCATCCCCTACTCTTGCGCCATCTGCCCAGCGCAGTGCGCACCGACAACGGTCGACGCGCGTAGTCCGCCCTCCTGGGCGTCACGACCTTCACGCTCATGAACTCCGCAATTTCGGCCTTCGATCTCGCCCGCATTCAGTTTGCGTTCACCGTTTCGTTTCACATTGTTTTTCCGGCGCTCAGCATCGGCCTCGCCAGTTTCATCGCTGTCCTCGAATGGCGCTGGCTGAAAACCGGCAAGGCGTACTACAAAGATCTTTGCCTGTTCTGGTCGAAGATCTTCGCAGTCGCCTTCGGTATGGGCGTCGTATCCGGCGTCGTGATGAGCTATCAGTTCGGCACCAACTGGTCGGGCTTCTCCAGTTTCGCCGGACCCATCACCGGACCTCTTCTCATGTACGAGGTCATGACCGCGTTCTTCCTCGAAGCGGGCTTCCTCGGCATCATGCTGTTCGGCTGGCAGCGCGTGAGTCCGCGCGCCCACTTCGGCGCCACGCTGATGGTGGCGATCGGCACGCTGATCTCGACCTTCTGGATTCTCGCGTCCAATAGCTGGATGCAAACGCCGCAAGGCTTTGAAGTTGTCGACGGCCATGTCGTGCCGCTCGACTGGTTCAAGATCATTTTCAATCCGTCGTTCCCGTATCGGCTTGCGCATATGGCGCTCGCGGCATTCATTGTCGCGGGGCTGGTGGTGTCGGCGGTGGGCGCATGGCATCTGTTGCGCGGCCGGCGCGATCCTGCCGTCAAGAAGATGTTCTCGATGGCGCTCTGGCTGCTCCTGATCCTCACGCCGATCCAGGCATTCGTCGGCGATCAGCATGGTTTGAACACGCGCAAATATCAGCCGGCCAAGATCGCGGCGATCGAAGGTCTGTGGGAAACCGAGAAAGGCGGCACCGCGCTGAATCTCTTCGGCATTCCTGATATGCAGGCGGAGACCACGCGTTACGCCGTATCGATTCCGCACCTCGGCAGCCTGATCCTCACGCATAGCTGGGACGGCGAAATTCGCGGCCTGAAGGAATTCCCGCCACAAGACCGACCGAACTCGACGGTGGTGTTCTGGAGCTTTCGCATCATGGCCGGGCTCGGCGTGCTGATGATCCTGATGTCGCTGGCCGCATGGGTGCTGCGCCGTCGCGAACGCCTGTTCGAAGCGAAGTGGTTCCAGCGCATCGCCGTGGCCATGGGCCCGACCGGTTTCATTACGTTGCTGGCGGGTTGGGTCACCACGGAAGCTGGCCGTCAGCCGTGGGTGGTGTACGGCGTGATGCGCACCTCGCAGGCCGTATCGCCGCTCACCACGCAGCAGGTCGGGATCTCGCTGATGGCCTTCGTGGTTGTCTACTTCCTCGTGTTCGGCACCGGCATCTACTACATGCTCAAGTTGATGCGCTCGGGTCCGGCACTGCCGGGACAGACACCGCACGGTGTGCCTGAGCACATGCCGAATCAGACCGCGCGCCGCCCCCTGTCCGCCGCCGATCACATGATCGACGCCGCCTAACCTCACTGCTTCACTTCCTGCTTGCGAGAAAGAAAATGGACGTAACCGTAGCGTGGGCCGCAATCATCGCACTGGGCCTATTCATGTATGTGGTGCTGGACGGCTTCGATCTGGGCATAGGCATCGTCTTCCCGTTCTTCCCCGATGAGAAAGAACGCGACCTGATGATGAACACCGTCGCGCCCGTGTGGGACGGCAACGAAACCTGGCTCGTGCTTGGCGGCGCCGCGCTGTTCGCGGTGTTTCCGGTGGTCTACTCGACCGTGCTGTCCGCGTTGTATCTGCCGCTGATCTTCATGCTCGTCTGCCTGATTTTCCGCGGCGTGTCGTTCGAGATTCGCGCCAAGGCGAAGCGCACGAAACATCTATGGGATCTGGCGTTCATCGGCGGCTCGGCGGGCGCGACGTTCTTTCAGGGCATCGTGCTGGGCGCGTTTCTGCAAGGCATCCCGGTAGTTGACGGCAGCTATGCGGGCGACGCCTTCGGCTGGCTCACGCCGTTCAGTCTGCTGAGCGGTCTCGGCCTGGTGATCACCTACGCGCTGCTCGGCTGCTGCTGGCTGGTCGCGAAAACCGAAGGCGATCTGCAACGCCGCCTGCATCGCGTGGTGTGGCCGCTAACGCTCGTGCTGCTCGGCTTCATCGCGATGGTCAGCCTGTGGACGCCACTGCAAGATCCGAATATCGCGCAGCGCTGGTTTCACGACAACCTGTTCTACCGCCTGCTGCCGGTGCCGTTCCTCGTGGCGATCTGCGCGTTCTTCATGCACCGTGCGGTGCGGGCGCGGCATCACAACACGCCGTTCGTGCTGGCGCTCCTGCTGGTGCTGCTCGGTTACGCCGGGCTGCTGGTGAGCCTGTGGCCTTATGCGATTCCGTCGAGCATGACGCTCTGGGAAGCCGCTGCGCCGCGCTCGAGCCAGATGTTCACGCTAGTCGGCGCAGCAGTGATTCTGCCGGTCATCATCGCTTATACGACGATGGGTTATTGGGTATTTCGCGGCAAGGTGCGTCATGGCGACCAACATCACTATCACTAAGGATACGGGCGGCAACACCGCCCACGGCGCGTCCCAAACGCCGCGGCGCCGGCTGCCCGGCTGGCTGTGGTTCGTCGCGCTATGGTGCTTGGGCGTTGCCTCGGCGATGTCGCTCGGCTTCGCGTTCAAGCTTCTGATGAATGCGACGTTATTCGCAATCAAGTGAATCATGCGCTTGCCTAATTTCATCTGGTGCGCATAACCTGCGGATTCCCGCGTGGACGGCTTCAAAAATTGCGCCGTGCGGCTCGTCTTCGTAACAAGCCGGAACCTATGCGCGGGAGACCTACCTTACACATAATGCTGGTGCATCGAACCAGCCGGCGATTATATAAATAGATGTTCATTCGTGCGGCAAACCGGAAGGCGCGCCGCACCACCGATCGGCATATGATCGCGGGGTAGCCGGCAATGACGCGAATCAAGAATAGAAGTAAAACGGGAAGTAGAGCCAGCAGCACGACCGTGGCAGTCCACAACGCGCAGTCCCGACTCGCGGAGACATCATGAAGTTTCTTGTGGCCGACGACCATGAACTGATCCGGCAAGGCGTCAAAGGACTATTGCGCGGGCTCGATCCCGACGCGCAATTCGACGAAGCCGATAGCTGGGAATCCCTCGCCGCCGCCGCGCGGCCCGACGCCGACCACGACCTCGCCATCGTCGACCTGCATATGCCAGGTATGACCGGCGCGTCGTCGCTCGAAGTGCTGTTGAAGGCGAACCCGGCATTGCCGGTCGTCGTGCTCTCCGCCGAAGAGTCGCCCGACGAGATGCGCGCGGTGCTGGCCGCCGGCGCGCTCGGCTTCGTGCCCAAGCGGCAACCCGCCAGCGTCATGCTCAAGGCGATCGAGCTGGTGTTGTCGGGCGGCGCCTATGTACCGATGGAGGCGCTCAGCCTGCTCGGCTCACGCGAGACGCAAGCCGCACCCGCGCGTGCCGAAGCGGCCGCCGAGCTTGCCGCCCATGACACGGGGCACGCCCCGACTCAGGGCGGCGCCGCGCTTACGGAACCGATCACGCAAATCTCGGCGCTGCAGCCGCACCAGCAACATCTGCTGGAGAACCTGTCGCCGCGGCAGCAAGACATCATGCGGCTGGTGCATCGCGGCTGGACCAACAAGATGATCGCGCGTGAGCTGGGCGTTGCGGAAGGGACGGTCAAGGTGCATCTGTCCGTGATCTTCCGGGCGCTCGGCGTGCACAACCGGTCCACGGCGATCGCCGTGATCAACGGCTGGCTCGAGGCCGGGAAAACCCTGTAATAGCGGATCGACGGGCGGCGCTTATGCCGCCGCCCTTTATGTCGCTCCTCATGCCGCCCTTCACGCCGCCCGCCCCTTATCCAGTTCCGCCTGCTGCCACAGCATTTCCAGAGTGCGTCGCAAGCGCGCCGGCGTGACCGGTTTGTGCAGTACCGGAATCCCCTGCAAGGCCAACGCCGCCAGTTCGGCCGACGCCATATCGCCCGTGATCAGCAAGGTCACCACACCGTCGTGGCCCGCCCGCCCGAGCATATTGCGCACGGCAGACAGCGCTTGCGCGCCGGTTCGGTGATTAGCCAGCTGGTAGTCGCACAACACGGCATCCGGTACGAAACCGTCTTCCAGCGCGACCAGCGCGTCGACCTCATCGCGTGCGCCACGCACGATGCAACCCCAGCGTCCCAGCAGACTGGTCAGGCCTTCGAGAATCGACGGTTCGTCGTCGATGCACAGCACGCGCCGCCCCTGCGCCGACGGTCCGCCCGCCACCGCCTCGTTCAGACTCGCGACAATGCCGCCGGCGTCGCCCGCCTGCACCGGAAAGCGGAACACCGAGCCACGGCCCGGCGCCGAGCGCAGTTGCAATTCGCCGCCGAGCATTTCGACGAGGCGCCTCACCGTCGGCAAGCCCAGACCGTGCCCTTGACGCGCGTCGCGCTGCGGATTGGCCACCTGGTAGAACTCTTCGAAGATGCGCTCGTGTTCCTCGGCCGGAATGCCGATGCCGGAATCGCGCACCTCGATATAGCCGCCCGATCGACGCCCGGCGCGACGATAGCCGACCCAGATCGCGCCTTCCTCGGTATAGCGCACCGCATTCGAGAGCAGATTGCTCAGCACACGTTCAAGCAACACGGGATCGTCATGCAGGACCACCGAGGACGGCGCGATCCGCAGCGCCAACCCCTTGGCGGCGGCCTGCGGACGGTACTGGCTGCCGACCCGCTCGAACAGTTCCGACAGCCGGAAATGCAAGCGGATCACCTGGGTCACGCCGCTTTCGAGCCGTGCAAGATCGAGCACCTGGTTGAACAACTGATTCAACGCCTCGACGTTATAAACGATGTGCTGGGCCGTCCTGGCATGCTGCACGGGCGTCGCCGCCGTGTCATTGAGCGAAGCCGCCAGCAATCCGATCGCATGCAGCGGCTGGCGCAAATCGTGGCTCGCGGCTGCAAAAAACCGCGTTTTGGCGAGACTGGCTTCTTCGGCGACACGCTTCTGCGCCGCCAGCGACTCCGCCAGATACTGCTGATCGACGCGCGCCTGCACGACCTGCTGGAACAGCTTGCGATAACTCAGCGCATAGACGTTGATCGCGCAGAAGAAGAACGCGAGGACGATGGCGAGAATGGTGCGGTCGAACGTATGCGTGCCGAAATGCAGCACGATCGCCGGAAACAGCAGAAACGGAATCGCGGTCGAAAAGTTCAGCAGATCGAAGCCGTTCGACATGAACACGCCGGCCGCCAGCGTGACGATCATCACGGTGTGCAGCAGCGGCAAATCGGCTTGCGGGCTCTGGAACGCGAACCACACCGCGAACCCCGGCGCGCTGTACAGCAGCACACCGCGCAGCGCGTGCAGGTTGATCCAGCCGCGCGGCGTCGCGAGATGCGGGTAGCGGCGATGACAGATCCACAGCGCCAGGCCGCCGCAATTGGCGGCCGCATAAAACCCGAAACACGCGATGAACAGCGGCGGCGACGGCACGTGCGGCCAGTAGATCGCCACCAGCACCGCAATCGAGAACCAGTGCGAAAAGAAGGCGATGGGATCTTGCGCGTACAGCACGCGCACAAGGTCTTCGTCGATTGCACGCTGGATTGGATCAGCCCGCATCATGCGGTCTCCTTTGTCGACCGGATTCGATGGCGTAGGACTCAAGCTCAGCGACGCAGGCACGGCGGGCCTGACGTGCTGCGCGAGAGTTGCTGCATCAGGTGTTGCGGTGCTCCATCGCGCGCTGCAGCCTTTTGGTGCAGCGCACGGTCATCAGACGGCGAACAGGCAGACGCGCGGATGGTTTACCCGGCAGTTTACCCATCAGCTACCACTTAATCCATATAGGCGAAGCGCCCGCCGGAAACCATACTGGCTTCACATTCCAGCGCGGCTCAAAAGTTCCAACACCCCCTTCATTGCCTGCAGTCGAGGCTCCCCGCGCTCATTGCCTAACCCTTTATGGAGGTTTTCATGGGCGCAGTTCCGAGCCACGCGTTCGTCCGCAATCTCGACGATGCGATCCTGCCCGACCTGTGGCGTCGGCGTACCCAGTTGTCCGCCGACGAGATGGTGTCGATGGTCGATCTGGTCAAGCGGGCGCTACGCACCTATCACCCGCTTGAATTGCAGGCGCTCGGTGAAGACAAGGAAGAACTGGTTGCGCAGTTCATCTACGCGAAAGTACTGCGCCTCGCGCCCGGCCACACTGAAACGAATGCTTGCGCCGACAGCGCGCCGTCCAACGGCTACGCACTGTGCGCATATTTTCGCCGTTACCTGATCGACTGTCTGCGCAGCGCCGGCCATCAACGCAACGTGTCGATGGAAAACGAAGGCATGGCGCAGGAAATCGATCTGCACGCGCAAGCGCTGGAAGACCCCGTCGAAAGCGTGTTGCTGCAATACGGCCTCGACGAACAGCGCGTGCGCCTCGCGGCACGGACTTTTATCGACAGCCTCGACGAGCCGGAGCGCATCGTGCTGGCCGGCAGCCTCGGCTGGTGCTCGGAAGGAAAAGGCGGCCTGTCGGCCGTCGCTGCTCAGCATCGTGTGCCCTCGTATCACTATCGCGCCGTCAAACTTGGCGTCACCATGAAAAAGACGGCCGGGGCCGACGAATTTTCCAATACCAAGATCGGCCGCTGGCTGATCGACGTGCTCGGCATCGAGATCGATCTCGACAACCGCGCGGCGATTCTGATCGCCTTGAACCTGCTCGCCGCCGAATCGAGCGACAGCGAAATGAATGAAGTAGCCGCCTAAAAGTGCATTAACCGACCAGCGCGGGCCGACGGCCGCTTTTCCCCCTTCCGGAAATCGGGCGCGCCTCGCGCAAGCGTCGCGCGCCACGTACGATGCGCCTTTTTTTGTCATCGCGCACCGCCTACGATAAAAAAGCCGCAGCCGCACGCCGTCTTCCTTCCGAAGTCCGGGTTCCCCTACCCGGCATCCCCTTCCTGACGAGGTGGTCTGAATGAACCGCTTATCAAGCGCCCTGACAGCAATGCAGTCGCATTACGACGTGGTGGTGGTGGGATCGGGATATGGCGGTGCGATTGCCGCGAGCCGCATGGCACGTGCCGGCAAAAACGTGTGCGTGCTGGAACGCGGGCGCGAATTTATGGCCGGCGACTATCCGCGCACGCCGATCGAAGGCGCCGCCGAGGTGCAATACAACACCTCGCTCGCGCAAATCGGCTCGCCGCTCGCGCTGCTCGAAGTCCACGTGAATGAAGACGTGAATGCGGTGGTGGGCTGCGGACTGGGCGGCACCTCGCTGATCAACGCGAATGTTGCGCTCGAAGCCGAACCGCGCTTATGGGACGACAACCGCTGGCCGGCTGCGCTGCGCGCCGACAAGGCAGGACGCGACAAGGGCTACGATCTGGCTCGCGCCATGCTGCAGCCGTCGGCGGTGTCCGGCGATTTTTTGCAATTGCCGAAACTGCTGGCGCTGAAAAAATCCGCGCAGGCGCTCGGCATGGAAGATCGCTTTTACCCGCCGCCGGTCACGGTCACTTTCGAGGATCGCATCAACGCTGCGGGCGTCGAGCAGAAAGCCTGTGTCGGATGCGGCGATTGCAACTCGGGTTGCAACTACGACGCGAAAAATTCGACGCACATGAACTACCTTCCCGATGCGGTCGCGCACGGCGCCCATATTTTCACGGGCGCCGCAGTGCATTCGGTGTTGCGCGACGCCGCCACGCAAAAGTGGATCGTGCGCTTTCAGGAAGTGAAGCTGGGCCGCGAGAGCTATGACGCGCCCGATCTGTTCATCAGTGCCGATGTCGTCATCATGTCGGCCGGCACGATCGGTTCGACCGCCCTGCTGTTGCGCTCGCGCAAGGAGGGCTTGAGCGTGTCGGACATGCTCGGCCAGCACCTCACCGGCAACGGCGACGTGCTCGCCTTCGCGTACAACACCGAGGAGGTGATCAACGGCGTCGGCTGGGGTGCGCACAAGAAGGGCGACATCCCGCCGGTCGGACCGACCATTACCGGCATCATCGACCACCGCAACACCGCTAACGTAACCGACGGCTTCGTCATCGAAGAAGGCTCGCTTGCCGGGCCGGTCGGCGCCGCGCTGGTCGCCCTGCTCGGCGGCGCCGCGCCGTTCGAAGGCGTCGACATTCCCGCGCCGCACGACGCCGAAGAACCGTTCGGCTACGACGCGCGCGTGATCGAGAGCTTCCTGCGGGGCCCCTATCACGGCGCCCTCAATCACACACAAACCTACCTGGTGATGGCGCATGACGACCAAAGCGGCCAGATCAGCGTGAATGACAAAGGCAGGCCGCGCATCGCGTGGCCGAACGCGGGCAAGCAGCCGATCTTCCAGACCATCGAAGAAACGCTCGAGAAGGCGCAGGCGCCGCTCGGCGGCAAATACATGCGCAACCCGATTTCGACCAAAATGCTCGGCGATCAGATTGTCACCGTGCATCCGCTCGGCGGCTGCGGGATGGGCGAGGATGCGGCGCGTGGCGTCGTCGATCATGGGGGGCGAGTCTTTAGCGGCACGAGCGGAAATGCGGTGCACGAAGGCCTCTACGTAATGGACGGCGCGGTCATGCCGATGTCGCTTGGCGTCAATCCGCTGCTGACGATATCCGCGCTGGCGGAACGCAATTGCGCGCTGCTCGCCAACGCGCGCGGCTGGAACATCGATTACGAGGCCAAGGGCACGGCCGCTACACCGACGCCCCAGAAGATCGGCCTGCGCTTCACCGAAACGATGATCGGTACGTATACGCCGGCCGTGGCGGGCGAAGCCGCCACCAGTCCGATTCAATTCACGCTGACGGTGGAATCGGACGATCTGGCCGATATGCTGAGCAATCCGCAACATCTGGCCCACACTACGGGCACGCTGACCTGCCCCGCGCTCTCCGCGCAACCGATGACGATCACGGACGGCACCTTCAATCTGTTCGTGGTCGACGAATCGGATGTGGACGAGCGCAACATGAATTACCGCATGACGCTCAACTCCACGGAAGGCAAGAAGTACTACCTGACGGGACAGAAAATCATCACGCGTACGTCGCCGGTCAATCTATGGGAGCAGACCAACACGCTCTACGCCGAACTCCGCGACTCGGCGCAAGCGGATGCGCCGGCGATCGGCAAAGCAACGCTGATCATTACGCCCGAGAATTTCCTCAAGCAGCAACGCACGCTCGAGGTCACCAACACGCCCGACCTGACATCACGCCTTGAATGGACCCTGAAGTTCGGCAAATTTTTTGCGGGTGTGCTGTTCACCGAATACGGCGGCGTGGCCGCGCCCTTGCAGTTTTACGATCCGAAGGCCGAGCCGCGCCTCAAGCGAGCACTGCGCGCGCCCGCGCCGCAAATCGTCTTCTTCGACACCGCCGACGGAACCAGGCTTCGACTCACGCGCTACGCCGGACCTTCCGACAAACCGTTGCGCCCTGTGCTGCTGATCCACGGCTCGGGCGTGTCGAGCCGGATCTACTCCACCGATCTGATCGCAACCAACCTGGTGGAGTATCTCTGCGCAGCTGGCTACGACGTGTGGCTCGTCGATCTACGCGTCAGCATCGAAATGCCGAGCGTGCTGGTGCCGACCAACGTCGACAAGGTCGCGCGTGAGGACGTTCCGGCCGCGGTCGCCAAAGTGCGGGAGTTGACCAATATGCCGAACATTCAGGTGCTGGGTCACTGCATGGGTGGCCTGGCGCTGACCATGTCGCTGCTGTACGGCCTCGAGGGCGTGCGCTCGGCGGTCATTTCGCAGGTCTCGGCGCATCCGGTGCCGGGCACGCTGGAAAAGATCAAGTGCGGGTTGCATGTCCCGGACATCATGGAGCATCTCGGCGTGCTCGATCTGACCGCTTTCACGGAACACAGGTCGTGGCCCCATAACCTGCTCGATGAAGCGTTGCGGCTCTATCCGCTCAGTCATAAACAGGGCTGCGGCAGCCCGATCTGCCACCGGGCGACCTTCCTTTACGGGCTGCTCTACGAACACGAGCAGCTGAATGAGACGCTTCATTCGAATCTGCAGGAACTGCTCGGCGTGCACGACGTCTCCGTCTTCAAGCATCTCGCTGCGATGGTGCGGGCGGGCAAGGTTGTCGATGCCGAAAGCAGAGACGTCTACCTGAGCGGCGCGGACGGCATGAAGGGTCTGGATGGTTTGCGCCTGCCGATTGGCTTTATCCATGGCGAGAAAAACGAAACCTACCTGCCGAAGAGCACCTTGCTCACCTACAACATGCTGATCGGGCAATGGCCCGAGCAGCCGTATGAGCGACATCTGATTCCCAACTATGGGCACATCGATTGCATCCTCGGCAAGAATGCGGCGGTGGACGTCTATCCGGTGATTGCGCGGTATCTGAATGCGCATTGACGGAGGTTGAGCGTAGCGTCGCGATTGGGTCAGACTGGAGCGTCCCGTAAGCGCGTGCAAGTGTTGCGCGCCGCTCGCTGTGCTGGCGCCGGTTCAGGTGTGGTATGTATAAGGGCGGCGAGTCGCCACGTTTTGTGGTCGGCTCGCCTGGCCTCGTGAGCCGATCACGCCTTTATCCCTATCAGACTGCCACGCCTATCCGGATGAAAACCTTCTTTCAGACCATGTTGACCGCCGCGCTGCTGGCCGGCACCGTTGCAACGGCACACGTAGAGGCCGCCGAACTCCACGTGATGAGTTCGGGCGGATTCACCGCCGCGTATAAGCTGCTCGGCCCCAAGTTCACGGCGTCGACGGGCAATACGCTCGACACCATACTCGGGCCCTCCATGGGCAAATCACCCGAAGCCATTCCGAACCGGCTCGACCGCGGCGAGCACGCGGACGTGGTCATCATGGTCGGCTACGCACTCGACGATCTGATCAAGCAGGGCAAGGTGATTCCCGGATCGCGCGTCGAGCTCGCCGATTCCCGCATCGGTATGGTCGTGCGTAGCGGTGCGCCGAAACCGGATATCAGCTCGGTCGATGCGCTGAAAGAGACCTTGCTACACGCCAGATCGATCGCCTACTCGGACAGCGCGAGCGGTGTCTATATCGAGCGAGAGCTTTTCAGGAAGCTCGGCATCGAGGATCAGGTGAAAGCCAAGGCGAAGAGGATTCAGAAGATCCCGGTCGCCTCGGTGGTCGCCAATGGCGATTACGAAGTAGGATTCCAGCAGGTCAGCGAGGTGCTGCCGGTGCCGGGCGTCACCTTCGTCGGAAAGATTCCTGAGTCGGTGCAATCCGTGACGCGGTATGCCGCGGGCATCCCGGTGAACGCCGAGCATCCGAATGAGGCGAAGGCCCTTCTCGACTATCTCGCCTCACCCGCTGCGCAGCCCGCAGTCACGTCGACCGGAATGGATTCCGTCGCGGCGCATTGACGAAACGGCCAGGGCGCAGCCGCGCGTTACGCGCGCGAGCCGCTGGCGCGCGGCACGCCCTGTTCAAAACAACTTGCCCGGATTCAGAATGCCGTGCGGGTCCAGCGCATGTTTGATGGCGGCCATCGCAGCCAATTCAGCGGGCGAGCGCGAGATCGGCAAGAACTCGCGCTTGAGCAAGCCGATGCCGTGTTCCGCCGATACCGAACCGCGCAACGGCCCCAGCATCTCATAGACGAACGCATACACCGCGTGATGCTCGACGCCGGGAATCGAATGGCCGTCGACGGTGAGATGCAGATTCGAATCGCCGATATGGCCGAAGAAATACGACACGTTGCCTGGCCAGCGCTGATCAAGCGCTGCGCGGCAACGGTCGACAAAAGCGCCGATTTCGCCGATGGGCAAGCTCACGTCGAAGTTGATCGGATCGAGCCGCACCGGAAACTCGGCGGTGCATTCACGAATCGCCCATAACGCGCGTACGTCGGCCACCGATTGCGCGATCACGGCGTCGCGGATCGCTTCTGAATCGAGCGCTTCGGTCAGCACGGCGGAGAAGCGTTCGCCGTCGTCACTCGCGTCAAAACTCGCGTGTTCGATCAGTGCATAGAGCGGGTGCGAATCGGCGAATGGCGAGCGCGTGCCCGTCAGCTTCACGCCGAAATCATAGAAATCCGGCCACATGATCTCGAACGCGCCGATGTCGTTGCCAAAGCGCGTCGACAGGCGGCGCAGCAGGTTCACGGCGGCGTCGTAATCGTCGAGTGCGACGAGCGCAGTGTGGCGCGCCGCGCGCGGCGGATGGAGCCGCAACACCGCGCGCGTGATCACACCGAGCGTGCCTTCCGAACCGATGAACCAGTGCTTGAGGTCGTAGCCGGTGTTGTTCTTGACCATCTTGCCGAGCGAAGTCAGCACGTCGCCGTTGGCGAGCACGACTTCGAGGCCGAGCACCTGATCGCGCGCGGTGCCCGACTGGATCACGCGATTGCCGCCCGCGTTAGTCGCCAGATTGCCGCCGATCTGGCACGAGCCGCGTGCACCCAGATCGAGGGCGAGTTCGAAACCCGCTTCGGCGGCGGCTTCCTGCGCGGTTTGCAAGGTCGTGCCGGCGCGCACGGTTAGCGTGGCCGACGCTGCGTCGATTTCTTCTACGCCGGTGAGACGTTCGAGCGACAAAGCAATATCCGTCGCGCGCGCAATCGCGCCGCCCGCGAGACCGGTCATGCCGCCCTGCGGCACCACCGGTTGATGCGCTGCGTGGCAAATGGCCAGCGCGCGCGAAACTTCTTCCGTGCTGCGCGGCAAAAGCAGCGCGGCTGGACGAGTCGGATCGTGGCGGGTCCAGTCGGTCATCGCGTGCTCGCCGATCTGCTCGCCAACGCGCACCGCGTCGGCACCGAGCGCGGCACGCAGCGCATCGAGCGTTGCGGAAAGCGGTGCTGCGCTATGGGTTGCGCCGTTTGCCAAACTGTTATCTGTCATGCAGTCGTTCCTTGCGTTCCTTCAGCTGCCGCTTTCTTGCGATAACCCATCGAATCATTGATACGCCCGAGGATGTAGTCACCTGCGGCGACCGGCTGATACTTAAGTTCGGCATCGCTCGTACCGAGTTCGCGCGGATCGACCGTCGCACCGTACGTGGGATCATAGAACGTCGCGATCGAATAGCGCTCGCGCCCCGACGCATTGATCACGCGATGCAAGGTGGAGCGGAAGCGGTCATTGGTCCAACGCGCCAGCAGATCACCGACGTTCACCACGAAGCTGCCCTCGATCGGCGGCGCATCGACCCACGTATCGTTGGCGATCTCGCGCACCTGCAGGCCCCCCACCCGATCCTGCCACAGCAGCGTAATGCAGCCGTAGTCGGTATGCGGCGCGACGCCGAACTGATCCGCGTCCGATTGGGGCGGCTGCGGCGGGTAGTAGACCATCTGCGTGCGCTGCATCCGCTTCGTATAGCGCGGCGCGAAGAAATGTTCGTCGACGCCGAGACTCACCGCCACGGCACGCAACAGATCGGCACCGCATGCGGCGACCGCTTCGTAATAACCGTAGAGCGCGGGCCGCAGCTCCGGCATGAAATCCGGCCAGTTGTTCGGCCCTCGCAGCGCCTGACCCGCACGCACATCGGGATCGTCCTCAGGCAACTCCAGGCCGATGCTGAAGAATTCCTTGTAGTCGGGGCGCTTGGCCTGATACATGGTGGCGTCGCCGAGCGCGTTGAAACCGCGATGCCGTTGATTGACCGCCGCGCGCCGCTTCGTCTCCACCGGAAACGCAAAGAACGTACGGGCCGCCTGTTCGGCCGCATCGATTGCCGCTTGCGGCACGCCGTGATTGATGATGTAGAAGAAGCCGATCGTCGTGCACGCTTCGCGGATTTCGTGCGCTACTCGCGTCAAAGCCTGCGGGTCGCCGGCACGCACGCCGGCAAGGTCGATGATCGGAATGCGGGTCACGGGCATTGCATTGCTCCCTGGTGGGCTAGTCAATTCAACTGACGAAAGAGGCTGATGAATCGTTCGCGACAGGTTCGCGTGCCTCGCGCATTCCAGTTGTATATACCGCCAAAAGCGGACCCGCAAGTTGCTTTGCACGCCTTCACGTAAGGGCTTTTCTCTACTCGCGAGTTTATTTATTTCGCGCGAAAACTGCGGTATATACTGCAACGCATGACTCGCGCCGGTCCCTACTGACAAACCGCTTTCGCGCGACACCGCTTTGCCAACCGGAGAATCCCATGAGCATCCTTGCAGGCTGGAAGTGTCGTTTGGTTATGCTGGCGTTGTGCGCGGCAAGCGTCACCGCCCACGCGGAAGACCAACTCGCCAAAGTGAAGAAAGCAGGCGAACTGGTGGTGGGCACCGAGATGCAGTTCGCGCCGTTCGACTTCCTGGAGAACGGCCAGCAAGCGGGCTTCAATAAGGACCTGTTCGCCGAGGTCGGCAAGGAGATGGGCGTGAAGGTTCGCTTCATCGACCTGCCGTGGCCGAGCGTGCTGCCGGGTCTCGAAGCCGGCAAGTTCGATATGGTGGGCGGCCCGCTGACGGTTACGAAGGCGCGTATGGAACGCTACACGTACACGCTGCCGATCGCGGACGCTACCGACGCGCTGCTCAAGCGCGCCAACGACTCCGCCGTCAAGCAATCGTCGGATATCGCCGGCAAGACGGTCGGCGCGGGCAAGGGCTCGGCCCAGCTCGACCAGTTGAAGGCTTACGTCGCCACTTTGCCGAAGCCGCCTGAAATCCGCGAATACGTCGACAACAATCAAGCCTACGCCGATCTCGCCGCCGGCCGCATCGCGGCGGTCGCGAACTCGATGACCAACATCGCGTACGTCGCCAAACAACGTCCTGAAACCTTCGCCGTAGTGCAGCCGCCGTTCGGCGCAAAGGTGTACTTTGCTTACTGCCTGCGTAAAGACGCGGACAGCAAGCCGCTCGCCGATGCCTTCAACGCCGCGCTCGTGAAAATGCACAATGACGGGCGCCTCGCGGCCTTGCAGAAAAAGTGGTTCGGTGTCGCCATGGATGCGCCGACAACGATGCCGGCGCCGAACTATTGATGAACTGATGATGCATTGATCTAGCGGGTGCGACACTTATGTTCAGCACGACCGTCTTCCTCCAGGGCCTGCCGCTGCTGCTGCATGCGGCGCTCGCCACCATCGGCATTTCGCTGACGGGACTCCTTATCGGTTTCTTCGTCGCGATCGGCGTGTGTGCGGCACGTCTCTCCCCGAAGCGCTGGGCGCGCATGTTCGGCGGCGCCTACGTGTTCTTTTTTCGCGGGGTGCCGATGCTGGTGCAACTGCTGCTGGTGTATTACCTGCTGCCGTTTGCCGGGATCAATGTATCGCCCATCGTCGCGGCGATCAGCGCCGTGTCGCTGTGTTCCGCTTCCTATATCGCCGAGATTCTGCGCGGTGGGTTTCTCAGCATTCCGCCGGGTCATCTCGAAGCCGCACGCATGCTCGGACTGTCACCGTTCGATATGCTGCGGCGCATTCTGGTACCGCAGGCGTTTCGCTTGACGCTGCCTTCGCTCGTCAACGAAATGGTGCTGCTGATCAAGGCTTCGTCGCTGATTTCGGTGGTGGGTGTGGCCGAGTTGACCCGCACTGCGCAGAATATCGCGGCCAGCACCTATCGGCCGCTCGAAGCCTACGTCGCGGCCGGGCTGATTTATTTCGTGATCTGCGGCACGCTGGCGCTCGTCGCGCATGCCGCCGAATACCGTTTGCAGCACGCCTGACCCACCTTGAGCTCGAGACTGAAATAGGCCATGCAAAAGCTCGACCCCACCGTCATCACGCACAACCTGCAGCCGATTGCCGCCGGTCTTGCGACCACGCTCGGCACCTGGGCCGCGGGCGTCGCGATCGGCATTCTGATCGGCTTTCTCATCGCCGTGCTGCAGCTCTTTTGCGGACGCTGGGTGCGCGGCGTATTGCGCTTCTATATCGAACTGTTTCGCGGCACGCCATTTCTGGTGCAGCTGTTTTTGCTGTACTACGGCGGCCCGTCTTTCGGCCTCACGCTCGAACCGATGACAGCCGGCGTGCTCGGTTTGGGCCTCTACGGCAGCGCGTATTTCGCCGAAGCCTTCCGCTCCGGTTTCCAATCGGTGCCGCCGGGTCATCTCGAAGCGGCGTCCTGTCTCGGACTCACCCGCTGGCAAGCCGTCCTGCGCATTCAGGTGCCGCAAATGCTGGTGCTGATCGTGCCTGCGCTGACCAATCTGATTATCGTACTGAGCAAGGAAACCGCGGTGCTGTCGATCGTCACCGTGCCTGAGCTCACCTTCGTGCTGACCGGCATCGGTTCGGCCACCTTCGCTTTTGTCGAAACGCTGCTGGTGCTGTGCGTGTGCTATCTCGCGCTGGTCGAACTGACCTCGCGCGCGGGCATGTGGGCCGAAACCCGCATCGCGCGCTTCATGGCATGAACGGAATCCGGACCATCTTATGAACGCTATCGCCGACATGCCGTCCTCCACTTCCACCGCTGCTTTCGATACGCCGCCCGGCGCGCCGCTGATCGAAGTGCGCGACCTGCGTAAGCGCTTCGGCGAAGTCGAAGTACTGCGCGGCGTCGATCTCGAGATCGCGCGCTCCGAAGTGGTCTGCATCATCGGTCCATCGGGCTCGGGCAAGAGCACGCTGCTGCGCTGCCTCGCCGCGCTCGAAACTTACGATCAGGGCGACGTCCGCATCGAAGGCGAACTGCTCGGTTACAGCGAGCGCAATGGAAAACGCGTGCGAGCGTCGCAAAGCGAGATCAATCGCGTGCGGCGCAACGTCGGCATGGTGTTTCAGCAATTCAATCTGTGGCCACACATGACCGCGCTCGGCAATGTGATGGAAGCGTTGCTGCGCGTGCGCAGTCTGTCACGCGACGAAGCGCGCCGCCGCGCCAATGCGATGCTGGAAACCGTCGGCCTCGCGCATAAAGGGGACGCCTACCCGTCGAAACTCTCGGGCGGCCAGCAGCAGCGCGTTGCGATTGCCCGCGCGCTGGCAATGGAGCCGCACATCATGCTGTTCGACGAGCCGACCTCGGCGCTCGATCCGGAGCTGGTCGGCGAAGTATTGCAAGTGATGAAGCAGCTCGCGCGCGACGGCATGACGATGGCCGTGGTCACACACGAAATGGGCTTTGCCGCCCAGGTCGCCGATAAGGTCATGTTCATCGACCAGGGGCGCATCGCCGTGCAAGGCAAGCCGCGTGAAGTCTTTCACGATGCCGGGCAGCCGCGCTTGCGGCAGTTCCTGCAAAACTACTTCGACCGCAATGCCTTCTGGGCACGCGGTCCCGATGATGCGGAGCCGGTATGAACTTGCGCCGATGCCCTCCTGATGCGGCTCGCTCGTGCAGTTCACGCGGACTGTAGGAGAAGGACCGCCGATGTCCTCCACCGTTCGCAGCAAAGCCCACGACACCCCGCCCGCCGCGGCGATGAAAACCGCGCGCGTCGCAACTGATGCACCGGCTGCCCGCTACGAACAGGTCAAGAATCACATCCGCCAGATCATCGAATCGGGCGAGCGGCAAGCGGGCGACCGTCTGCCGTCAGAGCTGGACCTGGTCGCGACGTTAGGCGTGTCGCGCATGACGGTGAACCGCGCGCTGCGCGAACTTGCCGATGAAGGCCTCGTCACCCGCGTGTCCGGCGTCGGTACGTTCGTCGCGCAATCCAAACCGCAATCGACGCTGCTGATGATCGCCCATATCGGCGACGAGATCCGCTCGCGGGGTCACGAATACAGCTACGACACCGTCCTCTCGCAACGCGAAACGGCGCCAGTGACGGTGTCGAACGCTTTAGGGCTTGCGCCCGGCGCTTCCGTGTTTCATGTGATTTGCGTGCATCGCGAGAACGGTCTGCCGGTGCAACTCGAAGACCGCTACGTCAATCCGGTCACCGCGCCGGACTTCCTGAAGCAGGATTTCTCCACGACAAGGCCGTCCGAGTATCTGTTCGAGACCGTGCCGGCGCACGACGTCGAGCATGTCGTCGACGCGGGTCTGCCGACGCGCGCCGAAGCCGAGTGGCTGGAAATTCGTGCCGATGAACCGTGCCTCACGCTGATGCGCCGCACATGGACAAGCGGCGTTGCGGTCACGTTCGCGCGTTTCGTGCATCCGGGCTCGCGATATCGGCTGGGTTGCCGATTCACGCCTGATCTGTCGCAGCGCCAGGGCTAGCGGCGCGCACGCCGCCGTGCCCTCGCCCACGTCCTGCCACTCACACGTTGCCCGCCAGATGGAAACGCGACGCCGGATGCCACAGTTGCACTGACGTCGCCACATCATCGCCGACCCATGTGCGGCGCCATAGCTGCAGGCAAGGTTCGCCGATATCCATCATCAGATGCCGCCGCACGTAGGCGTCGGGCTTCTGCGCATAGATACGAAACTCCGCGCGCTGGATCGGCGCGAGCCGCACCATGTAGTGATTCGGTGTCTCGATAGTAAAGTCCTGCTCCAGGTACTCGGGGAACACCTTCGGATTGACGTAACGATCTTCATACTGGATCGGCTCGCCCTCTTCGCTGTGCACGATGCACGAGTGAAACGCCGGGCCGCTGGCGAGACCGAGCGCTTCGAGCGCCTGCGGATCGTCGCTGGGTTCGAGCGTCAGCACACGCGCGGAATGGCGATGGCCACGCGCGGCGATTTCGTCGGCGATATTGCGGATTTCCAGCACCGTGGATTCGTAGCGCTGTGGCGCGACGAACGTGCCGGAACCTTGCACGCGCGTCAGCACGCGTTCGGTGGTGAGCTCACGCAGCGCGCGCGATACCGTCATGCGCGCGACGCCGAATTCTTTAACCAATTCCGTTTCTGATGGGATCAGGCCGCCTGGTTTCCAGTCGCCCTCGCTGATGCGCCTGATCACATAGCGCTTGATCTGCTCATAGGCGGGCATCGCCTTGGCCGGTGTCTCAGCGGTACGGCCAGGGCGGTCCTGCGTGTCTGCGGTTTGCGCGTTTGTAATAGTGTTCACGTCGACCTCGTGGGTGGTACGCGGGTGGTACACGTTAGGCCGGTTCACCGGCGGGTAAGCCCGCTCACCGGCTTTGTCTCCATCAATCTGAACCCATCTTTCTGATTCATCCATTCGAGCCGGCCGCGCGATTGCAGTAACGAGCGCCGTCAACCTGTGTGGGCAGTGGCCCGGCCGTCGTTGGCCGCCGCGTCGGCGCCGAGCTTGCCTGTGGCGCCCACGCTCGTCACGTTCGCCAATGCGGCAAGCGCTGCGCCGTTGACTGAAGCTTCCGGCCCGGGCCGAATAGTACCCGGGTTTGGCAGCGGCGGCGGCGTTTCATCGGCGATGATGCGAAACGCGACGGTCATGTCGTCCGCGAGCGGCCGATCGTCGCGATAGGTCGGCACAGCGCGGCGTATGCGTTGCCAGAGCGCATCGGTGTGCGGCGCGCGCGGTGCGTCGATGCTTTGCAGATCGTAGGCTTGCGCCGCCGCCAGCAATTCGATGGCGACGATGCGCCCGGCGTTGTCGACGATCTCCAAGGCTTTCAGCGCAGCGGGCGTGGCATGGCACAGGTGGTCCTCCTGCAGACCGGATGTGATGCCACCATCGAGACTCGCGGGCATCGCGAGGCGTCGGTTCTGCGCGACCAGCGAGGCCGCCGTGTACTGCGCGATCATGAAGCCCGAACAGGTGCCGCCCGGCTCCGCGAGAAACGCCGGCAAGCCGCTCACGAGCGGATTGACGAGACGGTCGAGGCGCCGCTCGGCCATCGCCGCGACTTGTGCGATTGCGGTGGCGAGACTGTCCATCGCCAGTGCGATCGACGCCCCCACCGCGTGCGCCTGCGAATAGACGCGCGGGTTTTCCGGCGTGCCGGCGACGATCGGATTGTCGGTAATCGATGCGAGTTCGCGGTTGACCACGTCGGCGGTTCCGGTGAGCACGTCGCGCGCGGCGCCATGTACGTGCGGAATGGTCCGCATGCTCAGCGGATCTTGCGTGCGCTGGCCGACCACCGCGGCAAGAATGCCGCTATCCGCGAGCGCGGTACGCATGCGTTCACCGACCAGGTTCAGGCCCGGCGAAATGCGCAGCGCCAGCGAGTCTTCGTCGAAGGCCGCAAGCTGACCGCGCAGATTCTCGAAGCTCATCGCGGCAACCACGTCGGTCCAGTCGAGCAGACGTGCGGCGCGCGCCAGCGCCAACGCGGCGAGACCCGTCACGCACGGCGTGCCGTTGACGAGGCTTAAACCCTCCTTCGCGTCGAGCACCAACGGTTCGAGCCCAAGCAGTTGCAACGCGTCACGCCCTTTGAGACGCTCACCGCGATAGCGCACATGCCCCTCGCCGATACAGACGAGCGCGATATGCGCCATATGGCTCAGATAACCCACCGAACCGAACGCCGGCACTTCCGGCAGGCAATCGGCGTTGAGCAGCGCGACCAGTTGATCCGCGACTTCGAGGCGAATCCCCGAATGCCCGTGGGCAAAATTATTGACGGCAGCCGCCATGATCGCGCGCGTCTCGGCAACACCGAGCGGCGCGCCCACGCCTACCGCATGACTCATCAGAATGTTGCGCGACAGCGTGCGCTGTTCGGACGGCGACACGATTACATCGCACAACGCGCCGACGCCGGTATTCACGCCATACGCGCGTATCCCGCGCTCGACGATCTGTTCAACAAGCACGCGTGCCGCACGGATACGCGAGCGGGCATCGGCGGAAAGCTCGAGCGGTTCGCCGGCGGCGATCGCCGCCACCTGAACCCAGTCGAGAGGACGATCGGAACGGATCACGGCCATGATAGTGCTCTGTGCGGTGAGGTAACGAAGTGATAAGCAGCCAATGCTGATCGATTAATTAGTGGTGCGATCCTGGTGGCTCGACACGAATTGACGGAAACGGTCCGACTTGCATTCGACGAACACCTCGTCCGGCGTACCGTCGGCTTCCACCTGACCTTGATGCAGGAACATCACGCGATTCGACACATGGCGCGCGAAACCCATCTCGTGCGTGACGACGAGCATCGTGCGGCCTTCTTCGGCGAGCGAGCGCATCACACGCAGCACTTCGCCGACCAGTTCGGGGTCGAGCGCCGAGGTCGGTTCGTCGAACAACATCACTTTGGGATGCATCGCCAACGCACGCGCGATCGCCACGCGCTGCTGCTGACCGCCGGACAGATGGGCCGGATAGTGGCCGCGCTTTTCCGCGAGACCGACCTTCGCCAGCAGCGCTTCCGCTTCTTCAACCGATTCGGCGCGGCTGCGCTTTTGCACGCGCATCGGCCCTTCGATCAGATTTTCCAGCACGGTCATATGCGACCAGAGATTGAAATTCTGAAACACCATGCCGAGTTGCGAGCGCACCCGGTCTACCTGGCGGCGGTCGCTCGGTTGCAGCTTGCCGTCGCCGCGGCGCTTCATTTTCAGCTCTTCGCCGCCGAGCGCCACCGAGCCGTCATCCGGCGTTTCGAGCAGATTCAGGCAGCGCAGGAACGTGCTCTTGCCGGAGCCGCTCGCGCCGAGAATCGAAATCACGTCGCCTTGATGGGCGTCGAGCGAAATGCCTTTGAGCACGTGATGGTCGCCGAACGACTTATGGATGTTCTTGACCGACAGTGCAACAGGTGCCGTAGCGTTCATGGGATTCTCCAGATTCTGCAAGATATGCGTTCGTTCAGGGCGCGGCGCGGCGCGCTTCAGTCGTGGACGAAACCGGCCGGTTCGGCGTGCTTTGCGCGGGCGCCGCACGCAGATGGCGCGACAGGCGCGTTTCGAGGAAACCAAGCAAACGCACGATGACGAAATTCAGGAACAGATAGATCAACGCGGCACAGATGAATACTTCCGTGGTGCGATACGTTTGCTGAATGATCTGCTGCGCGACGCCGGTCACCTCCCACACGGTGACGAGGCTTGCAAGCGCGGTGGATTTGACGAGCAGCACGGCTTCAGTCGAGTACGCGGGCAAACATTGGCGCAGCGCAATCGGCCCGATCACGCGGCGCAGCAGCGCGAAACCCGACAAGCCGATCGAATAGCCCGCTTCGATCTGACCGACCGGCACGGCCATCAAGCCACCACGGATAATCTCCGCGGTATATCCGGCGGTGCACAGCGCCAACGATAAAACCGCGCACATGTACGGCTCGCGCAACACCGGCCACAGGAAGCTCTCGCGAATCACGCCGAACTGACCCATGCCGTAGTAGACGAGGAACATCTGAATCAACAGCGGCGAGCCGCGGAACACGAGGATATAAGCACGCGCGAAGCGGTTCGGCAGCCAGTGCGGCGACACGCGCATCGTGACGATTACGAGCGAGAGCAAGCCGCCGAGAATCAACGAGCAGAAGAACAGCCCGAGCGTGGTCGGCACAGCCGCGATCAGTTGCCGCAGCGTGTCGAGAAGAAAATCGAAGTCGAAATGCATGATGTCCGGTCCTCGTCAGTTGCGCGCGAAGTTGCGCTTGAAGGATCGGCCAACGCGCGCTTCGGCGTGGTTGAAGACCCGGTTCGAGATGCTGGTCATCAGCAGATACAGCGCGCCGCCCACCACGAAGAACGTGAAGTACTGATGTGTCGAACCCGCCGCCACCTGGCTGGCGCGCAGCAGTTCGGCCAGGCCCGTGACGGAAATCAGCGCCGAATCTTTCAGGCTCAATTGCCAGACGTTGCCAATGCCGGGCAACGCGAAACGCAACACTTGCGGAATCAGAATGCGGCGTGCCATCGTCATGGTGGGCATGCCGATCGAACGTGCCGCTTCGAGTTCGCCGCGCGATACCGCGAGCACCGCCGAGCGATACACCTCGGCCTGATACGCGCCGGAAATCATGCCGACCGCGAGCGCGCCGATCACGAACGGCGGCACGCCGACAAAGCCGTCCGCGCCGAACCATTGACCAATCGTGGTCACGAGCGTCGAACCGCCAAAATAGAACAGATAGATAACAAGCAGCTCTGGTACGCCGCGAAACACGGTGGTATACGCATCGCCGAGCACGCGCAGCGTGCGAAACCGCGACAGCTTGGCCGCCGCAATCAGTGCGCCGAACACCGCGCCGACCGCGAGCGCTGCCAGCGTGAGCGCGACCGTCATCAATGCCGCAAGCAGCAACACGCCGCCCCAGCCTTCCGGCCCGAAGCCGAGCATCTCTATCAGAGCCATTCCCTACCCCTCATCCATTACGGCGGATCGAACCAGCCGGCGGGCGCGGTTTTTCACGCCGCGCCTGCCGTTACCTCAGAACGCTCAGGTGAATCAAGGCGTGACGTCGGTCTTGAACCACTTGGCGGAGAGTTTCTTGACCGTGCCATCGGCAAGCGCGGCGCTGATCGCGGTATCGAACTTCGCTTTCAGGTCGGCGTCCTGCTTGCGGAACGCGAGGCCTTCACCCGGACCCCAGATCGGGCCGCCGATCTTCGGACCGGCCATGATGATCGATGCGGTCTCTTTCTTGTCGACGTTGGCGGCGTAGTAGGTCACGTCGTCGAACGAGGCGTCGATGCGGCCGTTGGCCAGATCGAGGTCACGCTCAGGCGAGGTTTTGTAGACGCGGATCGTGGCGACGTCCTTGAAGCCGTCGTTGATGAATTTAGTGTAGACCGTGCCCGACTGAATGCCGATGGTCTTGCCCTTCAACTGCTTGCGCAACGCGTCGACGGTAGGTTGATCGGTCTTCGGATCGCCCGACAGCTTGACGACGGCAGCCGTCGGCGCAGCCTTGGGCAGCACTTTTGCATCAGTCACGGCAAACGTAGCCGGCGTGGCGGCGTACGGCTTCGAGAACGCGATGATTTTTTCGCGTTCCGGCGTGATCGAAATCGCGTCCATCAGGACGTCGAACTTGCCGGCTTGCAGACCGGGGATCATACCGTCCCAGTCTTGCGCGACGAGATTGCACTGGAGCTTGATGCGCTCGCACAGATTGGCGACCAGTTCAGGTTCGAAGCCGCCTAGCTTGCCGCCCGGCAAGGTCAGGTTCCAGGGTGCGTAACCGCCTTCGAGCGCGATTGTCACCGTCTTCCAGTCTTTCGCCTGCACCGGTGCCGCGAAAATTGTCGCGGCGCCGAGTACGGCGCCCATCAATGCTTTTGCTAACGTCGTGCGCTTCACTTTCACGTCGAAACTCCTTTGATTGAGGAAACCGTCGAGCTGGATTTTTACTGCCGTCTAATTTGTATAGACAAGCTTGCATGAGTCAAAAAGCCATCGCAAGAGGATTTTTTCGAAATCGTCGAAATCATCGGGTAAGCCCCTAGACGAGGCCGTCCGATAAGGCTTTTAAGGGAGTCTTGAAAGGGCAAAGACGATGCGTCGGCTAGCGCTGGGTGCGTCAGCGTGGTGCGCTTTGTCTAGACAGGTTGGCGTGAAAGGAGCGAACGCGCTCCGAATTGGCGCATGACGCGCCCTACCAGATGAGCGGCACGAAGCGATAACGCACACGCGTGGTGTAGGCGGTGTAGCCCTCGAGTTGCGCTGCCAGTACGCGCTCCTCGCGCACGGCGCGCCAGCCAATGCCGATCACCAGCAGCGGCACACAGGCAAGCCCCCACCACGAGCCGAGCAGCAAGGGCGTGCCGATAAACAACAGCAGCGCCGCCGAGTACATCGGATGACGGACAAAGGCGTAGGGGCCGGTGTCGATGACTTTGTGGCCGCGGCTTGCCTGAATCTTCACAACGGGCGCGGCATAGCTATTCGCCCGGAAGACGATCAGGCACATGAAGATGCAGACAAGAATGCACAGCGAACCGAGGCTCACCAGCCAGATTGGCAGCGGCGCCGACCAGCGATAGCGCATTGCATCGAGCGCCATCAGGACGAGCCAGGCGCTCCACATCACCGCCACGGCCACCATAAAGTAGCGGTCCCAGCGGCTTTGCTGCGCCTGAACGATCGGCGCGAGACGCTCGGCAAGCAGACCGGGATCGTGGCGCGCCAGCCAGAAGCCGACCCACAAGCTCAGCCCGCCGGTCTCGATCAGATACCACCAGCCGGCAGGCCACGCGAGCGTACCCGCGGCGCCGAACAGCAGCGCGCCCATACATACCAGCCAGGCTGCCGTTTGCAGGACAAGGCGCGTGATCATGGCTGGTTCGTGCCCGCTGGTGATTATTGAAGCGCGTTTATACGCGGCTGTCTCAGACGGAGGCCGTCACGGGTGAGCGCACCCGTCCGAATACGTCTGCCAGATCGATGTCGCCCGTGTTCAGACCGAATTGATCGCGCAGGCAGGTTGCGAGTTCGTCCGCGCTTTTTAGCTGCCTTTCGCTGATGACCTGACCGTCCGCGGCGCGTTCGTTCAGTTGGTCATCAAGCAAGGTCAGCCGCGCCTCCGCCAGGACCCGGCAAACGATCAGATGGTTCAGGAAGACCGAGTCCGGTGCGGTCGAGGTGTACCAGTTCGAGGTCTCGTAATCGATCCACTCGACCGGGTGCAGATCGAAACGGTAGACGCGGGCCCACGTGTCATCGCGGGATTGCACTTCGAGGTAGAGCGCCTCATTCGATGCATCGGCGAGGCGGAAGGTGCCCAGTTGCGTCGGTTGCGCCGTGCCTGCGATCAAACGCAGCGGCGCCGTCAACGTCACGCTGCCGAAGCCGACGTCGGCGATCCACGCCTCGTCTTTGATGTCGACGCGCAACACCATGTGCGTGCGAGGCGGGATCGCATCGGATTCGCGGCCCCACAGGACTCGGCCCAGCAGGGGCGTGATGTTGAAGCCTAACTGCGTCAGGACGTTCGCGAAGAGTGCGTTCTGCTCGAAACAATAGCCGCCGCGCTTTTGCGTGATCAGCTTTTGTTCGACTGATTCGAGATCCAGTTTTACCGCGCGGTGAGTGAGTGGATTCAGGTTCTCGAAGGGGATCGCTCGGGGGTGCAGCTTGTGGAGTTCCTGGAGCACTTCCAACGTCGCCGCGCGAGGTCCTTTGTAGCCGATGCGGGTGAAATAGTTTTCCAGATTCACTGTGTGTGACATCGGTGTCGTCCCGGTATGGTTTTGGGCGCCAGGCACTTAGGCACTTAAGGCTTTCGCGCAGCGGCGCGGCTTCGGAAGATGATCATAGCGTCTTTTGCTGTCTGTCCAGGCTCCGGGCTCCGGCACCGCTTCGATATGAACAAAACCATACGAATACATTACGTTTGCATTATTTTTTATTTACACCCAAAGAACCTTTAGTAGCAGTACGTAAAGCTAAAAATTACACCATAGTAATATTGATGCGAATCGTTCTCATTTGTGTTGACGCACCTATTCCGCATGCGTACGATCTCGCCATCTGCCGCATCCGGCGTCGCGAACCGATGCGGCACATCGCAGGCACCTGGTGATGTCACGCCGCGATAGTCAGATCAGTCGATACAACACAAATAAGGATTTCGATGAAGTTCGCTCACTCCGTCGAGCCCGCCGTTCAGGCGCGTTCGCTTCACGACTCCGCCATGCGCGGCGGCGCCACCCGCCGTTCGCGTTTGCCTTCCTTACGCCGCGCCGCACTCTGCACGGCTTTCGCGTGGGCCTCGTTGACCGCCGGCGCAGCCATGGCGGAAGCCAATCCCGATGCTGCGCCGGAAGCGCCCGAAGCCGACCTGAACATCAAGGCGACGCAGACGAATCAGTGGACCGGTTTCTGGAATCGCCCGACGATGCTCGGCGACATCGGCGGTCTGCGCCCCTGGCTGGGCAAATACGGCGTGACGTTCGCGCTCACGGAAACCAGCGAAGTGCTCGCCAATGTACGCGGCGGTCTCGCGCGCGGTGCGGACTACGATGGCCTGACCACGGCGACCGTTCAGATGGATACGCAAAAGGCGTTCGGTTTGCCAGGCGGCCTGTTCAACATCAGCGCCTTGCAGATCCACGGGGCCAACCTTAGCGCCAACAAGCTCGGCACGCTGAACACGGCGAGCGGTATCGAAGCCCAGGACACCACGCGCCTGTGGGAACTGTGGTATCAGCAGTCCTTCCTGAACAAGCGCATCGACGTCAAAGTCGGTCAGCAAAGTATCGACCAGGAATTCATCACCAGCACGAATTCGGCGCTGTTCGTGAACACGATGTTCGGTTGGCCTGCCCTGCCGTCCTGCGATATGCCATCCGGCGGTCCTGCTTATCCGTTGGCCGACCTCGGCGTGCGCGTGCGCGGACAGATCACGCCTTCGTTGACGGCGCTCGCCGGCGTATTCGACGGCGATCCGCTCGGCAACAATCCGAACAACAAGAGCGGCACCAACTTCAACCTGCACAACGGCACGCTGTTTATCGGCGAGTTGCAGTACGCGATCAACCAGCCGGCCGAAGGCGAAATGGTCAGTGCGGGCGGCGGCGGTTTGCCCGGCACCTACAAGCTCGGGCTCTGGTACAACAACGGCAGCTTCGCCGACCAGCGCTTCGACAACACCGGCCTCTCGCTCGCGAACCCGGCGACGACCGGCGTCGCGCAGAATCATCACGGCGACTATAGCTTCTATGCGGTTGCCGACCAGATGATCTGGCGCCCGGATCCGGACGAACCGCGCAGCCTCAACGTCTTCGCGCGCGTGATGGGCGCGCCGGGCGACCGCAATCTGGTGAGCGTTGCCGCCAACCTCGGCATCGTGCTGAAGGCGCCGTTCGCCGGCCGCGACAACGACAGCGCGGGCATCGCGCTCACCTACATCAAGATCGGCAACCACGCGAATGGTCTTGATCAGGATAACCTGGCATTCAGCGGCGGCCCCTACGGCGTGCGCACCAGCGAAACCACGCTCGAAGCGACCTACCAGTATCAGGTCAACCCGTGGTGGCAACTGCAGGCCGATGCGCAATACACGTTCAACGCCGGCGCCGGCCAGAATCCGAACGATCCGACGCAGCCGCTGCGCAACACGTTCGTCATTGGCGTGCGAACCAACATTACGTTCTGATGCCGTTCGCCATCACCACACACGCTCAAGACCCATCGAATCCCATGCTTTCGATCATGACCGCAACTACCGCTTTGTGCGCAGGCACCGAGGCTCACTCATGAACAATCCCACGCGCAAGTTTTCGCCGCGCGCCGCGCGCGCCTTGATCGCCGCCGCAGTCAGCACGGCCGCATTCGCGACGGCTGGCGTCGCGCACGCCGAGCCGCAAGGTTTCCTCGAAACTGTCAAGCATCACACCACGCTCATCAACACCGTGCCGGGGAACGGCGACCAGAATCCGTACGCGGTGGTGGTCGCTCCGGTCACGGCGGGCACCGTCAAGCAAGGCGATGTGCTGGTCGGCAACTTCAATAACTCGACCAATCTGCAGGGTACCGGCAGCACGATCATCAACTATCACCCGGACGCCAAGGAAATGACGGTGTTCGCCACGGTGCCGCGCGACCTGAAGGAATGCCCGGGCGGCATCGGCCTCTCGACCGCGATGACGATGCTCAAGTCGGGCTACGTGATTGTCGGCAGCACGCCGAGCAATGACGGCACCACCGGCACCAAGGGCGCCGGCTGCCTGATCGTGATCGATCCGAACGGCAAGGTTGCATCGACCATCAGCAGCCCGAATATCAACGATCCGTGGGGCAACATGGCGGTTGTCGACAACGGCACCAGCGCAACGCTGTTCGTCAGCAACGCCGGCTTCGGCGTGGGCGGTGCGAATGGCAATCCGCCGGTGTTCAAGCAGGCCACCGTGCTGCGCCTGGACCTCGACGTGCCGGCCGGCAAACCGCCCGTCGTGAAAAAGGAAACCGTGGTGGGCAGCGGTTTCGGCGCACAGGCCGATAAGGGCGTATTCCTCGTCGGCCCGACCGGACTCGCACTCTCGAGCGATCAGAAACTGCTGTACGTGTCCGATGCAATCGGCAACCGCATCACCGAAATCGACGAACCGATGACGCGCGACACCAGCGCGGGCGTGGGCCGCCAACTGACCGCCGACGGCCTGCTGCATCGCCCGCTTGCAATGGTCACCGCGCCGAACGGCCACCTGCTCGTCACGAACGCGCTGAACGGCCAGATCGTCGAAATCGATCCGGCCAGCGGCAAGCAGATCTACGCACGCTGGATCGACACCGACAAGGCGCAATCGCCGCCGGGCAACGGCGACCTGTTCGGTCTCGCAATGACGCCCGAAGGCGACGGTTTCTACTACGTGCAGGACGACGTGAACACCCTGGTGCTCGCGAAGTAAAAGCAGCAAAGACGGACGCAGATCCGGCCAACGAGCCGGAACGCAACCCTGGCATCCCCACGGCCAAGTGAAGGTGAAGGAACCATGGCAAACGATCAACCCCCGCGGCCCTCCAGGCGCGGTTTTCTGAAGGCCGGCAGTGCGGCGGTCGCAGCGGGCGCGAGCCTCGGTGCGACCGGTGTCGCCCAGGCCGCGCTCGGCAAGACGCCGGCGCACGGTGCCGATCCGCAGACGGCGGTCGAGCCGTTCTACGGCTTGCATCAAGGCGGCATCGTCACGCCGCAGCAGAGTCACACGTACGTTGCCGCGCTCGATCTGACGACCGAGAAACGCGAAGACGTGATCGCGCTGCTGCGTGCCTGGACCGATGCTGCCGCGCGCCTGACGCAAGGCGCCACGGCCGGACCGCTGCCGACCGGCGCTGCGGCCAAGACTGCACTGGCCGACACAAAGATTGATGCGCAGGTCGAGACGAAGGCCGACCCCAAAGCCAACGACACGGCCTACAGCCCGACCAACGCCAAAGCCGCGCCCGATTCCGGCGACGTGCTCGGCCTCGGCCCATGCGGCCTGACGATCACATTCGGTTTCGGCCCGGGTCTGTTCACGAAGGACGGCAAAGACCGTTACGGTCTGGCCTCGCGCCGCCCTGCCGCGCTCGTCGATCTGCCGCGCTTCAACGGCGACCAGCTCATCGCCGAAAAAACCGGCGGCGACCTGTTCATCCAGGCTTGCGCGAACGATCAGCAGGTCGCGTTTCACGCGGTCCGGCAATTGGCGCGTCTCGCCTACGGCACCGCAGCGATGCGTTGGGGCCAATCCGGTTTCCTGTCCGGCCCGCGTGGTCAGACGCCGCGCAATCTGATGGGCTTCAAGGACGGCACCAACAATCCGTCGACCGCGAAACCGCAGTTGATGAACGAATTCGTCTGGGCCGGCGCCACCGCCGACGCACCCTGGATGGAAGGCGGCACCTACACTGTGGTACGGCGCATCCGCATCACGCTCGAACACTGGGACAACACCGAAGTCGACTTCCAGGAGCAGGTGTTCGGCCGCCACAAGTACAGCGGCGCGCCGATCGGCAAGAAGAACGAGTTCGATCCGGTGAACCTGAAGGAAGAGGACAAGGACGGCAATCCGGTGATTCCGGAGAACTCGCATGTGCGTCTGTCGAATCAGGCGAGCAACAACGGTGCGCAGATTCTGCGTCGCTCGTACTCATACAACGACGGCACGAACTTCTACATCGAGCGCTGGCCGCCATGGCGTCAGGAAACCGAGTACGACGCGGGGCTGATTTTCGTCGCTCACCAAAGCGACCCGCGTACCGGCTTCATTCCGATCAACGACAAGCTCGCGAAGTTCGACATGATGAACCAGTTCACGACGCACGTAGGCAGCGCGGTGTTCGCAGTGCCGCCGGGCGCGAAGCCGGGTTCGTATATCGGCGCGGGCTTGTTCGAGACGTAATGCAAGCCGCAGTAAGCCGCCGGCCGTGAGGCTGGCGGCGCTTCGAAGACCAACAACAACATCACTAACGGATTTTAGGATCATGGCTCATTCCTGGTTTGGCACCCGCCTGCGCCTCGTCAGCAGCGCCGCCGCCCTCACGCTGGCAGCGCTCACAACTGTGCCGTCGACGGCCCACGCTGCGTCGATCACGCTGTACAACGCGCAGCACGAACAGGTCGTCAATCTGCTCGCGAAGGACTTCGAAAAGCAGTCGGGCATTTCGGTGAAGATCCGCAACGGCGAAGGCCCTGCGATGGCCGCGCAAATCGTCGCGGAAGGCGCAGCGACGCCCGCCGACGTGTACTTCACGGAAAATTCGCCTGAGCTGATGCTGCTCGAAGAGAAAGGCCTGCTGAACAAGGTGGACGGCTCGACGCTCGCCACCGTGCCGGCGCGCTTCAACTCGCCGACCGGCGCATGGGTGGGCGTGACCGCGCGCGAAAGCGTGCTGGCCTACAACACGACCAAGGTGCAGGCGTCGCAACTGCCGCAATCGCTGTTTGACCTGGCCAAGCCGGAATGGAAAGGCAAGGTCGGCATCGCGCCGAGCGACAGCGACTTCCTGCCGCTGGTGAGCGCCGTGCTCGCGTTGAAGGGCGAAGCACAAACGGTCGCATGGCTGAAGGGCCTGAAAGCCAACTCGCAGATTTTCGATGACGACGAAGGCGTGGTGGCAGCCGTCAATCGCGGCGGCGTCGCGACCGGCATCATCAATAACTACTACTGGGCGCGTCTGCACGCCGAACTCGGCGATGCGAAAACCCGCAGCGCGATCTATCACTTCGGCAACGGCGACGCCGGCGCGATGGTGAACGTGTCGGGCGCAGCGGTGCTGAAGTCGGCACACAACACGGACGGCGCGCAGAAGTTTCTGGCCTATCTGGTCAGCGAACGCGCACAGGAGTTGATGGCGAAGAGCCACGTCATGTTCGAGTATCCGCTGCACGCGGGCGTTGCACCGGACCCGATCCTCAAGCCCTTCGCTGAACTGAGCCCGCCGGCGTTGACGATCCAGCAACTCGGCGACGACAGCCAGGCAGGCAAACTGCTGCGCCAGGCAGGCTTGCTGTAAATGAGCGATGCCGTGTCAGCCGGGCCTCCGGCTGTAACCCCCGCCCCGGCGCGCGCCCGTTCGCGCGCGCCGCGCGGTTTGTTCGCGGCAGCAGCACTCAGCGCTTTGCTGGTGTTGCTGCCGATTGCGTTTACCTTCTGGCGCGCGGCGAGCTTCGGTATCGGTGAGGCGATCGATCTGATCTTCCGACCGCTGGTCGGCGAACTGCTGATCAACACAGTGCTGATCACCGTATCGACCACGCTCGTCTGCGCTGCCGTCGGCACGGCGGCCGCCTGGTTTGTCGAACGTACGTATTTGCCGGGGCGTCGCATCTGGGCCGTGCTCGCTGCCGCACCGCTCGCGATGCCGGCCTTTATCTCGAGCTATGCCTGGGTGTCGCTGAGCCTCGATTTGCAGGACTTCAACGGCGCGCTGCTGGTGCTGAGTTCCGCGTATTTCCCGCTCGTTTATCTGCCGGTGGCCGCGGCGTTGCGCAGCATGGACCCGGCGCTCGAAGAAAGCGCGCGCGCGCTCGGCTGCAATCGCTGGACCACCTTCATTCGCGTCGTGCTGCCGCAACTGCGCCCTGCGCTGCTCGGCGGCATGCTCCTGGTGGCGCTCGGTGTGCTGTCTGAATTCGGCGCGTTTACGCTGCTGCGCTTTCACACCTTCACCACGCAAATCTACGCGGAATACCGCACCAGTTTCGATGGCGGCGGCGCTTCGCTGCTCGCGTGCCTGCTGATCGTGATCTGCCTCGTCGTATTGGCGTTCGAGTTTCGGGTACGCGGCGCGGCGCGTTATGAACGTGTCGATCGCGGCACACGTCGGGCGGTGTTGCGCTACGACCTTGGCGCGTGGCGCTGGGTCGTCGTTGGCGGCTTCGCCGCGCTGGCGATCGCAACGCTCGGCGTGCCGCTCGGCATGATCGGCTTCTGGCTCACGCAACCGGGGGCGGCCGCCGTCACTCCGGCTGACGTGTCGCCCGAACTGCTGTTCAACGCGACGATCTCGTCGCTCGGTTTCGGGCTCGCCGCCGCATTGCTGACCACGCTGCTGGTCGTGCCGCTCGCGTTCCTGCTGGTGCGTTATCCGACACGTTTCGCGACGCTGTTCGAACGCACCGTGTTTCTGGCACAAGGCATACCGGGGCTGGTGATCGCGCTGGCCATCGTGTCGCTCGCGGTGCACGCGCTGCAGCCGCTTTATCAAAGCGCGACGCTGCTGGTGATCGCTTACGCGATGCTGTTCATGCCGGTGGCGCTGGTGAGCGTACGTGCCGCCTTCATGCAGGCGCAGCCGCGCCTTGAAGAAACTGCGCGCGCTCTCGGCCTGACCTGGTCGCAGACCCTGTTCCGCGTTGTGTTGCCGCTCGCGGGCCCCGGGCTCGGCGCGGCCGCGGCGATGGTGTTCATCTCGGTCGTCACCGAGTTGAATGCGACGCTGCTGCTCTCGCCCCTCGACACGCAAACACTCGCGACCCAGGTCTGGGCCGACACATCGACAATGGCGTTCGCCGCCGCCGCGCCCTATGCGGCGTTGCTCACCGGCATTTCGCTGTTCGCCTCCGGCCTCCTGTTCGCATTGCTCGGCAAATCGGCATTACTCGGCGAGCGCAGCTGAACGCCGCGCGCCCTCGCCCGCTTTTTCCATCGGATTTTCATGAGCGAACTTCGTATCCGCGGCCTGCAAAAATCGTTCGACGGCCATCCGGTGCTGCACGGCATCGATCTCTCCGTCGAACGCGGCACGTTGCTCGCGCTGCTCGGACCGTCCGGCAGCGGCAAGACCACCTTGCTGCGTCTGTTGTGCGGCTTCGAACGCGCGGATAGCGGCAGCGTCGAAATAGACGGCCGCCGCGTTGTCGGCGACAACCTGCATGTGCCTTCAGAGCAGCGCCGCATCGGCTATGTGCCGCAGGAAGGCGCGCTGTTTCCGCATCTGTCCGTGGCGGACAACATCGTGTTCGGCTTGCCGCGGACGCAGCGGCGCGCACGTCATCGTGTGGCTGAATTGCTGGAGCTGGTCGGCTTGCCGGCTAACTTCGGCATGCGCGCGCCGCAGCAGTTGTCGGGCGGTCAGCAGCAGCGGGTGGCGTTGGCTCGCGCGCTCGCGCCGTCGCCGACCCTGGTGATGCTCGACGAACCCTTCTCCTCGCTCGACGCCGCCTTGCGGCTCGAAACGCGGCAAGCGGTGGCAAGCGCCCTGGCCGCGGCGGGCGCAACTGCCGTTCTTGTCACGCACGATCAATCGGAAGCGTTGTCGCTCGGTCATGAGGTCGCGGTGCTGTGGAACGGCCGGCTGATCCAGACAGCGACGCCGGAAACGCTGTACCGTCGGCCGGTGACGCGTGAACTCGCTTCGTTCGTCGGCGAAGCAGTGTTGTTGCCGGGCGTGGTCAAGCAGGATCGCGTCGACTGCGAGCTCGGCGATTTGCCGCTGTGCGCGCCGATGGGCAATGGCGCGGTCGATGTGATGGTGCGGCCTGAACAGATCCGTCTGCTGCGTGCTGAAGAAACGATGCCCAATGGCGTAGCGTCTTATGACGCCATCGTGCAGGAAGTGATCTTTCAGGGGCAGGACGCGGGCGTCGCGCTGCAATTGCAGTCCGAAGCGCTGACCGTGGTGCGCGCTCGCGTGCCGGGTTATCTGTCGCCGCGGCCGGGCGAACACGTGCGGCTCGCTGTGGATGGCGAGGTGACGGCTTATCCGCGGGCTTGAGCCGCGCGGTTAAGCCCCGCGCGTTTGCGGACGCAGCGACAAATCCTGCACCATCTGCGCGGCCAGATAGTCGCACGTGGGCCGATCCGATTTGGCGCTGCGCGCCACCACGATTTCCAGCGGTGCGATCTTCGGCAAGCCTTGCGCTTCGCCGAGAATCGCCAGCCGCGACGGCACGCTGCATCGCGTGAGTGCGATCACAGAAAGCCCTGCGTCCACCGTCGCCACTAAACCCATCAGACTGGCGCTGCTAAACGCGGCCCGATAGCGGATACGCGCGCCGTCCAGCGCAGCCAGCGTATGCTGGCGCGCCACACAACCGGGTTCATAAAGCCCGACTGGCAAAGGCGATGCCGCCAGCACCGGCGTATCAACCGACGCCCCCACCCACACCATCGGCTCGCTGCGCACGAATTCGCCTCGTAATTTGCGGTCACGCGTGACGAAGGCGAGATCGATCTTGTTGTCCGCCAGCATCGGCGCGAGCGACGTGCTCTGCGCGCAGACGATCTCGATCTCCACGTGTGGATACAGATTTGAGAAACGCCGCAACACTGGCGACAGCAGCGACGACACGTAGTCGTCCGGTGCACCCAGCACCACGCGCCCGGTCACCTCAGGCCGCACGATCGCCGACCACGCCTCCTCATGCAACGCCAGCACGCGCCGCGCGTATTCGAGCAGCGTATTGCCGGGCCGCGTGAGCGAGAGATTGCGCGTGTTGCGGGCGAACAGCGTGGTGCCGAGCATGGTTTCAAGCCGCTTGATCTGCATGCTGACCGCGGCCTGCGAGCGGTGCACGGTCGCCGAAGCCTTCGTGAAACTGCCCGTTTCCACCACCGCGACGAAGGTGCGCAGCAAATCGACGTCGAATTCGGGGTGCATGATTTATCAATCCAGCTTATGGAATTACTCAATTTAATTCGTTTGTCGATGCTGTGCAAGCCGCGCAATACTTGTCACTCCACCTTATGTGACCCACTTCCGGAGCCGTTTCGCATGTCCCTCACCCAACGTCAACAAGGCGCCATTACGCTGGCCAGCGGCGGGCTTCTGATGGGCACGCTCGGTATCTTCGTCGAGGAAGCGCGGCTCGGCGCGCTGACGCTGGTGTTCTTTCGCTGCCTGTTCGGCTTCCTCTCGCTCGCGGCATATTGCGCGTGGAAAGGCTTTTTCACGCGCGCGCATTTCACGCGGCGCACCGTCGCGCTCGCGTTGATCTCCGGCGTGTTGATGGTCACGCAGTGGGTCGGTTTCTTCGACGCGATTCATCGCACCAGCATTGCAGTGGCGACCGTGGTGTTTCATGTGCAGCCGTTCTGGGTTGTGTTGATGGGCGCGGCGCTGTTCAACGAGCGCCTCGGCGTCGACCGGCTCAGCTGGATCGCAACCGCGTTCGTCGGGCTTGTTTTGGCCTCGGGTGTCGCGGCCAGCGCGAATCTGCAGGGGCATACGAGCTATCTGATCGGTATCGGCGAAGCATTGGCGGGCTCGGTGCTGTATGCGGGCGTCACGCTGATCGCCAAAGGACTCGGCAATTTGCGCCCGCATCTGCTGACGCTCGCGCAATGCGCAGTCGGCGTGGTGTGCCTGCCGTTCATTGCGCCGCTTACCGCCGTGCATATCGGGCCGATGCAGTGGTTCTGGCTGGTCGGCATGGGCGTGCTGCATACGGGCTTGTCGTATGTGCTGATCTACGGCGCGCTGCCGAAACTGACCACGCCGATCATCGCCGTGCTGCTGTTCGTCTATCCGCTGACGGCGATCGTGGTCGATGCCATCGTGTATGGGCGGGCCCTGTCGCTGCCGCAACTCGCTGGGATGGTATTGATCGTCATCGCGAGTCTCGGCGTGAATCTCGGCTGGCCGCTGCTTTCGATGTTGCGCCCCGGCGGTCGGGCGCGGCGTCACGCCGATTGAGACTCGTCCCCTCGCATGTCCCATTCACCAGCGCCCGGTTTTTTAGTCGTCGTAGTGAAAACGGCAGGCAATCACGTAGATCTTTCCGTCTCTCGGCAAGTAGACCAGGCGATCTGTGTGCGTAATACGTCGCGACCAGAACCCGCTTAAGCTTCCAACTAACGCCTCTGGTTTTCCAGTCCCGCGATGAGGATCGAGCCGACACTCCTCTAGCAACGTGTTGATCTTGCGCAAGACCTTTCGGTCAGTCGCTTGCCAATACAAATAGTCGTGCCACGCGTCGTCGGTGAACATAAAAACACTGTCAGCCTTTGCGGCCTCCTCGTTGCGGCTCTTCTGTTTGTTCATCGGTCAGCAGTTTGCGCGCAGTCGCACCGCCGGCGTTCAATTGAGCGATAGATTTAGCGAGCCGCTGGGCGTTCTTCGACGAACTCAACAGATACAAGGTCTCCTGCATCGCATTGAAATCCTCGAGCGAAACCATGACCACATTTTCTCCGCCCTGTCGGGTTATCAGCATGGGCGTGTGATCGCGGCAGACGTCGTCCATCGCTTGCTTAAAGCCGGCACGCGCCTCGCTGTAAGTAAGGACGTTCATTCGTTTTATCGACCTGAGAGGTTTGCCCCCAGTCGCTCCTGTCAAAAGTTAGAGACGATTCCACTGCCGAGTTGACCTCTTGCACAGCCGGGACTGGCAGATGAGCCGGTGGCCCAGAAGAAAAAACACATCTGCGCAACGGCAATCATTGTACAGATTACCGTACAGGTCGGCAAATCAAAAACGGCAGAGGAATACGTCGTCTAACCAATAGAAAGCATGCCTGCCGCCGCCCACGCCCGCCACTCAGCCAAACGGCCAATCTCACTGCGGCAACACTTCCCCCTTCGTCTCCGGCGCAAACGGAATCACGAACAAGCCGACGATAAACGCCAGCGCCGTGAGCGCCACCGGCACGCCCAGCGTATGCATATGCAGCACCGCCGCGCCCAGCAGAAAGTTCACACCCGCCCCGACAAACCGCCCGAACGACGTGCAGAACGCAAACGCCGTAGCCCGCACCCGGGTCTCGAACTGTTCCGGCAGCCACAAACTGAACAGCGCAAAATTGCCGCCGAAGAAACCCAGCACGCAGAGCCACGCAATAAACGGCGCGAGTCCATTTGGCAGATAGAACGCCCAGCCGAAACTGCCGGCAATCGCCACCGCCATGCCGAGGAAGTAAACCGCCAGTGTCTTCTTGCGGCCGATCCGCTCAGCCAGCGGCGGCAACGCGAGACAGCCGAGGATCGTCGAAATCGACAGCAAGCCGGTTGCCAGCGACGCGGTCCGGATCGCATCGTTCTTCGCCATGCCGGCCTTCGTCGCCAGTTGGATCACAGCCGATGGCTCGTACACCGCGCCTGCCCACAAACCGATGATCGCGATCGTCAGCAGAATGCACGCAACCCACGTGCGGCGCCGATACGTCGGCCCGAGAATTTCGCGCAGCGGTTTGGCGCGCGCGGCACTCGCGTCCGCCTTTTCCCACTTTTCCGATTCCTTCACGCGCAGCAGCACCAGAATCGCGACCACGACCGGCACCGCGCCGGTCAGGAACATCGCGCGCCAGCCGTAGTGCACGCCGATCGTGTAGTTGAGCGCCGCCGCCAGGAAGAACCCGGCGTAATAGCCCGTTTGCAGATACCCGGCGCCCATTTTGCGGCGATCTTCCGGCCATGACTCGGCCACATAGGTCCCCGCCAACGCCCACTCGCCGCCAATGCCGACCCCGGCAATGAAGCGATAGATGGCGAGCTCCCATACGTTGTGCGAGGTGGCGGCAAGTCCCGTGAAAATGGCGAACGTGAAAATAGTGCCCGCCAGTACCTTGGTGCGGCCGAAGCGATCCGCCAACGGTCCCCAGATGAACGACAGTCCCCAGCCCACCAGAAACAGCGCGAACAGAATCGAACCGGCGAGGCCGACATTCGCGGGCGTCGCGGCATACCCAGAGCGTGGCAACAACTCAGTCAACGCCGGCGTCAGCACGAGCGCATAGATGAACGAGTCCATCCCGTCGAGCGTCCAGCCAGCCCACGCTCCCCAAAATCCCGCGATCTGCGAACGATTGAGCGGCGTGCGGCGCCGAACGACCGGCGTGCGGTCGGTTAGTGAATTCATCATGCTCCTCCGGCCCTGCGGTTGACGTACTTGGCTTACATAAAGGGAACGACGAGATGGCGCGCTTGCTAGTGGGTCGATGTGCCTCGTATAACGATGAGAGGACATCGCAGGCCGCCGGATGGTGGAAAACTTTCCGGGTTTGCCCGCCTGTTAAGTGCGCTATTTCATATATAATATTCAATATCATGAGCGACGCAATAGATGGTTTTCCCCTGGATGCCCCGGCGCGCAGCCCGCTTTTACCCGCGGCGGCGCCCCGTGAGAGCACGTCCCGCGTGATCGCGGAGGCGTTGCGCGCGGCGATTGTCGACGGCACGCTGGCGCCTGGCGCGCCGCTGCGGCAGGACGCGATCGCGCGGCATTTCTCGGTCAGCGCAATTCCCGTGCGCGAGGCTTTGCGCCAGCTCGAAAGCGAAGGCTGGGCGAGAGCCGCCGTACATAAAGGCGCGACTGTCGCACCCTTGTCAGCGGACGAAGCGCGCGAAATCTATGAGATTCGCTCCGCGCTGGAGAGCCTCGCCATCGGCCTCGCGATTCCGAAGCACACCGCCGCCACGCTGCGCGAATCCGCCGCCCTCTGCCATGCCGCGGAACGCGAGTCGGACCCGTCGTTGTACGTCGGGCGCAATGAGGCGTTTCATATGAGCCTGTACGCGCCCGCCGCCCGTCCGCAACTCGAGGACATGATCGGCACGCTGCATCGGCGCGGCGAACGGTATCTGCGCCTGAAGTTCGGCTTGCCGTCGTACAAGGGCGAGTCGGACAACGAACACACCGCCTTGCTCGAGGCCGTACAACGTCGTGATATTCCCGCTGCACAGTCGCTGGTTGTCGCGCATCTGCTCGGCACCGGCGACCTGCTCCATCGTTTCCTGACCGACCGCGCGCAGGCGGAAGCCGCGCTTGCGAATCAACCCAAGCCGCGCGCCAGACGCACGCGCACCACCACCGGGAGCTGAATCCGCCGATGAACCGATCCGCCGAAGCCACCGAAGCTTCCACCACCGCACGCTCCTGGACCACGCGCCGCGACGAGAAGAACCGTCGCCTCGCGGCCATCGCACCGTGGCTGGAAGACGGCGTCCTGCCGACCAACCGTATCGTCGATGCACTCGAAACGTTGATTCAGCCGGGCGACCGCGTCGCACTCGAAGGCGACAACCAGAAACAGGCCGACTTCCTGTCGCGGGCGCTCGCCAAGGTGGATCCGCAAAAGATCCACGACGTGCATCTGCTGATATCGAGCATCGGCCGTCCTGAACATCTGACGCTGTTCGAGCGCGGCATCGCGCACAAGGTCGATTTCTCGTTTGCCGGACCGCAGAGTTTGCGCGTCGCGCAACTGCTCGAAGACGGGCAACTGGAGATCGGCTCGATCTACACGTACGTCGAGTTGTACGCGCGGATGTTCGTCGATCTCACGCCGCACGTCGCACTGCTGTGCGCGGAAAAGGCCGACCGTCACGGCAATCTGTACACCGGCCCGAACACCGAGGACACGCCGACCATCGCCGAAGCCGCCGCGTTCCGGCACGGCATCGTGATCGTGCAGGTCAACGAGATCGTCGACGAACTGCCGCGCGTCGATATTCCGGGATCGTGGGTCGACGTGGTCGTAGAGGCGGACAGGCCCTTCGCCGTCGAGCCGCTCTTCACGCGCGATCCGCGCCATATCGGCGACCTGCAAGTGCTTACCGCGATGATGGTGATTCGCGGCATCTACGAGCCGTACGGTGTGACGTCGCTGAATCACGGCATCGGTTTCGATACCGCGGCGATCGAATTGCTGCTGCCCACCTACGGCGAATCGCTCGGCCTGAAAGGCAAGATCTGCCGCAACTGGACGCTCAATCCACACCCCACCATGATCCCCGCGATCGAATCGGGCTGGGTCGACAGCATCCATTGTTTCGGTAGTGAGGTCGGCATGGAGGCGTACATCGAAGCGCGCCCCGACGTCTTTTTCACGGGCAACGACGGCAGCCTGCGCTCGAACCGTGTGCTGTGCCAACTGGCCGGCCAATATGGCGTCGATCTGTTTATCGGCTCGACCTTGCAGATCGACGCGGACGCCAATTCGTCGACGGTCACGCGTGGTCGTCTCGCGGGTTTCGGCGGTGCGCCGAACATGGGCCACGATCCGCGCGGCCGGCGTCATTCGAGCGAGGCATGGCTCAAGCTGTTGAAGGATCAGGGTCCGGTGTCGCGTGGACAGAAGCTGGTCGTGCAGATGGCCGAAACGTACAAGAAAGGCGGTGAGCCGACCTTCGTCGATGAACTCGATGCGGTGGCCGTCGGCGCGAAGAGCGGCATGCCGATCGCGCCCGTGATGATCTATGGTGACGACGTGAGCCATGTCGTCACCGAGGAAGGCATCGCGCATCTGCACAAGGCCGAAGGGATCGAGGAGCGGCGTGCGGCGTTGGCAGCGGTAGCCGGTGTCACGCCAATCGGGCTGCGCGCGAAGCCGGAGAAAACCGCCGAGTTGCGCCGGCGTGGCATCGTCGCGTATCCGGAAGATCTCGGCATTCGACGCGGCGAAGCGAAGCGCTCGCTGCTGGCCGCACGCAGCATCGACGATCTGGTGACGTGGTCAGGCGGCCTGTACGAGCCGCCGGCTCGCTTCAGGAGTTGGTAACGATGGCGCCCGCTGTTTTGCTCGAGTGCGAGGCCGACGCCATGCCGGACGCGAAGGCGGAACTCGCGTCCCGTGCTGCCTCGCTGACTGGGAGAGAGACGGGCACGGTCAGATCCACGGCGTATGCCGAACCAGTGGCTGAGGTCGACGTGCTCTGGCGCATCGCGTCGGCACGCCAGCGCGCCACGGTTTTGCACGCGGCAGGCACGATAGAAAGGCCCGCGCTTAGGGTACGGGCAGCACCGTCCGAAGCGCAGCTCGCGCGCTTCGCGGTGACCGCGCTGATCGAAGAAGCGCAACTCACGCCGAAACCCGCGCTGGTCGACCGGCGCGGCAGCGGTGCGCATCGCGACCTCGATCTCGCCACCATGCTGCGCTCGGCAAACGCGCTTGAACCGACCTTTGCGGCGCTCGCACGCACGGCGCGCCGCCGCGCTGAACCATCCGCGCTATTGCGTGCTGAACTCGCGCAAATCGGCCGTGCCGGCGAACAGGACATGTTGCACGCCACCGGCGGCAGTAACGCACATCGCGGTGCAATCTGGATCGTCGGCCTGCTGGTGGCGGGTGCTTCAATGGCAGGCAGCGCTACGCGTCTGAACGCATCGCATGTCTGCACGCTCGCCGCACAAACTGCCTGTTTCCCCGATCGTTTCGCTGCCCCCGCCGATAGTCACGGCGAGCGCGCGCGGCAGCGCTATCAGGTCGGTGGAGCGCGCCGCGAGGCGCAAGACGGTTTCCCGCATGTCGTCGAGATCGGCTTGCCTGCTTTACTCGCAGCGCGGGCGCGGGGCGTCAACGAAAACGCCGCGCGCGTCGACGCCCTGCTCTCGATCATGGTGTCGCTCGACGACACCTGCCTGCTGCATCGCGCGGGTTTGCCCGGTTTGCACGCCGCGCAACACGGCGCGCGCCGCGTGCTGCAAGCCGGCGGCAGCTCGACGCCGGATGGGCACACAGCCCTCGTCACACTCGAACACGCATTGCTGTCGCTCAACGCATCCCCTGGCGGCGCAGCCGATCTGCTCGCCGCCACCCTCTTTCTCGATATGCTGGCGCATCACGACGCCGGCGGGAGCTCAGCCTCATGGAACATCTGACCTTCGACTATCCGGCGCAACGCGCCGTCACGACTCGCGCGCATGTTGGCGTGGTCGGTTCGGGCGATCTGGAAGTCCTGCTGTCGCCGGTTGAAAATAGCGCGGCCCTGAGCGCGCATGTGGTCGTGCGGACTAGCGTCGACGGCTACAGCCACATCTGGAAGAGCGTGCTCGACCGCTTCTTCACGCGCTACGACGGCGCAGCGCAAATCGAAATCAACGACTTCGGTGCGACACCGGGCGTCGTCGCGCTGCGGCTCGCGGAGGCCATTGAAGCGGCGGAACAGGGAGACGCCGCATGACTACTGTCGCCACCGCACACCCCGCGCCGATGCTGCGCGAAAGCTTCATTGAACTGCCCGCCCGCGAACGCGCCCGCTCGCTGCTCGACGCCGGCACGTTCCGCGAACTGCTTGGACCATTCGACAAGATCGAATCGCCGTGGCTGCCGTTGCAAGGTGTCGTCTGCCAGGCGGATGACGGCTGCGTCATTGCGCGCGGCACCATCGATGGCGAGCCGGCCGTAGTCGCCGCGATCGAGTCCGCGTTCCAGGGCGGCAGCATCGGCGAAGTGTCCGGCAGCAAGATCGCCGCCGCGCTCGACATGGCCTTGCGCGACTGCGAACGCGGCAAGATCGTGCGCCCTGTCGTGCTGTTCGAAACCGGCGGCGTCAGGCTCCAGGAAGCCAACCTCGGCCTCGCGGTGATTGCCGAGATTCAGGCCGCGATCGTCGCGTTGCGCCGGTATGTGCCGGTGGTCGGCGTGATCGCGGGGATGGTCGGTTGCTTTGGCGGCATGTCGCTTGCAGCGGCCTTGTGCTCGTATCTCGTCGTGACGAAGCAGGGACGGCTCGGCATGAACGGCCCCGAAGTGATCGAACAGGAAGCCGGCATCGAAGAACTCGACGCGAGCGATCGGCGCCGCGTGTGGCAATTGATTGGCGGCGAACAACGGGATGCGACCGCGCTCGCCGATCAACTGGTCGACGACGATGCGGATGCGGTACGCGCGGCCGTGCGCTCAGCATTCATTCAAGGGCTGCCGGCTGCGCATCGCAGCGAACAGGTCGACGTTTTTCTCAACCGCCTCGCGCAAATCGACCCGGCCAGCGTGACGCCGGAAACGATGCGTGACGTCTACAACCCACATGCGCAAAACAACGCGCGCAAGGAGCAGGCATGAGCGATGCCACCCTCAGCCGCGGCGCACGCTGGTTCCATGCCCTTGCCGGTGAAACGTCCGGTAAAGCGCCCGTATGGAGCGGCGACGCGTCGCTCGGCGGCGAGACCGCGCACTTCATTGCGGTCGTCCCGGACCCCGACAATCGCTTTCCGCGTGCGACCGATAACGTCGTCGGTCTCGAACAAGGCTGGCTGCTCGCACGCGCTGTACGCGAGGTCATCGCGCAGGACGAAGCGAGCGGTACGCGCCGCCCGATCGTCGCGATCGTCGATGTCAAAAGTCAGGCGTACGGTTACCGCGAAGAGATGCTCGGCATTCACCTCGCGTGCGCCGCTGCCGTCGACGCGTATGCATCGGCGCGCGAGGCGGGGCATCCGGTGATCGCGCTGATCGCCGGACCGGCCATGTCGGGCGCGTTCCTCGCGCACGGTTATCAGGCCAACCGCATCGTCGCATTCGACGCGCCGGGCACCATGGTTCACGCGATGGGCAAGGAAGCGGCCGCACGCGTTACGCGGCGCACCGTCGAAGCACTCGACGCGCTCGGTGAAACCATTGTGCCGATGTCCTATTCGATGACGTCGTTCGCCAAGCTTGGCCTGCTCGATCAGTTGATCGAAGGCATCGACGCCGACGCGCCCGATGCCGCGCAAATCGAGCGCGTGCGTCAGGTGTTGACCGAACAGATCCGCAGCGCGCGCGCCGGCGGTCGCGATCTGTCGCATCGTCTGGAATCGGCTGCGGCTCAAAAGAATCGCGCGGCGTCGATCGAAGTGCGGCGGCGTCTCGCCGAACAATGGGATGCCGTGTAATGCAGGTGTGCGCAGCGCCGCCGTTTGCAGCCGATCACGCGTTGTCGTGCGACGCGCGCTGGCAGCCGCATGATCTGCTGCGCTTGCACCGTCTGCCACAATTTGACGGCGAGCCGGCGTGGGTTCGTGGGGCTCTCGAGCGTGCGCCATATGCGGTTGTGCGACGCGCGCTGGCCGCTGACGGCTTCGTGGCAATCGGCTTGCGCGGTGCGGACCGGCCGCAGCGTTACGGCACGTGGGCGCATCGGGACGATATTGAAATCGCCGTGCCGCCGGAAGCGCTTGCGCAACGCAGCCCGCTTGCGTCGCGCAATGCGTTGCCGACTTTCGCGGCCCTTGCCGCACTACGACGCGACACAGCCGGCGCATTGGTTGGATTCGTTTGGGGACCAACTGGAAGCGCAGGTTTCGAACTGGCAACGCAGACTCCCACGGTCACGTTCTCGAGCGATCTCGATCTGCTGATTCGCGCACCGGAAAAACTCTCGCACAACGCCGCCATTCAGTTGCTGGACTATCTGCAAGCAATTGCGCAACGCGCCGGCATTCGCGTGGATGCACAACTGGAAACGCCCGCAGGCGGCGTTGCGCTGGCCGAGTGGGCAGCGGGCAAAGCACGCGTGATGGCGCGCCATGCTCGCGGGCCGCAGTTGGTCACCGATCCGTGGGCGCTCGCTCACGGCAATCCCTGATGCTTGCCCTTCTGTTTCCTGGCCAAGGTGCGCAGTCGGACGGATTTCTGCACCGCCTGCCGCAGCATCACGCCGTGACCGGCACACTCGAAGAAGCGTCTCAGGTGCTCGACATCGACGTACTCACCCTCGACACGCCAGACGCCCTGCGCTCAACCGTAGCCGTTCAGATCGGTTTGACCGTCGCGGGCGTGGCAATCACGCGGGCACTGGCAGAGGAAAAGCTCTTGCCGGAGATCAGCGCGGGTTTGTCGGTGGGCGCGTACGCGGCGGCGGTCAGTTGCGGCGCGATTCACTTTGGCGACGCGTTAAAGATGGTCCGCAAACGCGCCGAATTGATGGAGACGGCGTACCCGTCCGGCTACGGTCTCGCGGCCGTATCAGGTTTGACCGAGCACCAACTGGAGACACTCGCCGAGCAACACGCGGATGCGGGCAATCAACGTGTCTACGTTGGCAATGTCAATGCGCCGCGTCAGATCGTCATGGCGGGTGCGAATGGCGCACTGGACACCTTCATCGAACGCGCTTTGACGGCAGGCGCACGCAAAGCGGTCCGTCTTGCGGTAAGCGTGCCGTCACATTGCGAACTGCTCGCACATGCCACGGACAAACTCGTTGCGTACGCCGAAGACATCCCTTTCCAGACGCCACAGACTACCTATATCGGCAATCGCGGCGGCCGCCCGCTGTACACAGCAGAGGCCATTCGCGACGATCTCGCGACCAACATGCGCTACACCGTACGCTGGTTCGATGCGCTCACCGTGATGCAGGAAATGGGCGCCCGCGTGCTGATCGAAGCGCCGCCGGGCCAGGTGCTGACGGACATTACGCGCGAGAACTTTCCGGATAGCACCGCGCTAGCCGCAAGCGCCTTCTCGTTCGACAAGCTGGTCGCCACGGCGCGCAGGCGACTCGGTATGGATGGACTTTAAGACGCGGCCATTCGGACGACTCGAGCCGCGCCTCACCGCCTCTCAATCAACTGCCGCCCCATCGCCTTCGCATACTGATCACACGCGCTGCGTGCCACGCGCGACGCTGCCAGCACGCCAACGTCGGCGTCGTCGCGGTAGATCATCGCAACGTCGATCGGCGGCGGTAGCGGACGCACCTGCAATTGCCCCAGTTCGCCGCTGCTCAGAAAAGGCTCGACGAACAGCGCCGGCACTGCCGCAATGCCATAGCCATCGCGCAACAGTTTCACGATCACCGCTACCGATGGCATACAGGTCACCTGAGTATCCGCAAACGGCACACCGGCGCGCTTCGCGAGCATCTCCACGATCGCCTCCACGGCGACTTGCGGCGCGGTGCCACGGCCGAACGTCAGCACGGGTTTCTGCAATACCGTCTGCACATGTTTCGCGCGGTTCGCCGGAATCAGATCGTTGCGCGCGATCCAGCGCACCGGATAGCTCGCCAGCAAGGTCGAAACGATCGACGCTTCCTGCTCGCCGGTTTCCTCCACCTGAATGACGAGATCCAGTTCGCCGGCGCGCAACCGAGGCCCAAGCACAGCGCTCGAGTCGACGGTCAGGTCGACGACGATGCGGTTGTACTCGACGTTTAGCATCCGGATGTAGTCCGGCAACCAGCTATGCACCACCGTCTCTATAACGCCGAGCCGCAGCCGCTTCGTCACCTGGGTTTCGTCCTGCGCGGCCAGTTGCAGCGAGCGCGTGGCCTGCACCACCGAGCGCGCATGCGCGAGCAGCCGTTCACCATGCGCCGTCAGCTGGAACTCGGCGGCGTCGCGCTCGATCAACTCGACGCCCAACTCGGCTTCAAGTGTTTTGATGCGCAGTGAAATCGCGGCGGGCGTGGCGTGCATGGCCGCGGCGGTTGCGCGAAAACTGCCTAGACGAGCGAGCGTCAGAAACGTTTCGACAAAGCGGGTATTCATTGCATTAGCTCTCCCAACAGCGCCCCGAAAGACTCGATCATCGCCGTAAAATCGCCGGCGATGCTGTTAAGTTTAATTTAACGAAACACAAGAATAACTCGCTGGATGGATATTTTTGGCGTTACTAATCTGGCTCCCATCGGTCACCTGGACCTAGATGGAGTCAAGCCGTTCATGTCCTACACGCCATCCGAGTTTCGTCAGCAGATTCGCAGCCGCCGTCTTTCCGGGCCGACTGCGGGCTACTGCGGCGACTATGCGCAAGCCAATCTCGCGATCCTGCCCCGGCAATACGCCGACGACTTCCTGCGCTTCTGCACGCTCAATCCGAAAGCTTGCCCGTTGCTCGGCATCGGCGAACCCGGCGAATGGCGTCTCCCGTCGCTCGGCGCCGATCTCGACATACGCAACGACGTCCCCGCGTTTTACGTGTACCGCCACGGCGAACGTGCCGAGGAGGTACGCAGTCTCGACGCACTGTGGCGCGACGATCTGGTGGTGTTCGCGATCGGCTGCTCGTTTTCGTTCGAAGAAATGTTGCGGCGTGAAGGTATTCCGCTGCGCCATATCGAACAGCAGGTCAATGTGCCGATGTATCGCACGCGGGAACGCAACGTGGCCGCAGGGGTGTTCGGCGGCAATCGTGTGGTCTCGATGCGACCGATGAAAGCCGCCGACGCGATCCGCGCCATTCAGATCACCAGCCGTTTTCCCGCGGTACATGGCGCGCCAGTGCATATCGGCGATCCCTCGCTGATCGGCATTCGCGACATCGCGCGGCCCGATTTCGGCGACGCAGTCGAGGTACGCAGCGACGAGTTACCGGTGTTCTGGGCCTGTGGCGTCACACCGCAAGCCGCGATAGAAAGCGCGCGTTTGCCTTTTGCAATCGCGCACAAACCGGGACATATGCTCGTCACCGACATTCCCAACACCACGCTGGCGATGCTCTAGCCGCGGCGTCATTTGAGTTGTCCCACCCCAAGCCGCGCGGCAAGACGCAGCCACTGACTACGACCGGAGCCCAGCTATGAAAACCGAAGCGCAGTTGACCGCAGACGCCGAGCGCTATAGCGCGCCCGGCACAGATAAAAACCCGTTTGCGTGGTATCAGCAGATTTCCGTTAGCGAGAAACGTGCGTTCTGGAGTTGCAAGATCGGCTACGTGCTCGACGCAATGGATACGCAATTCCTGAGCTTCGTGATTCCGACGCTGATCGCGACATGGGGCATCACGCGCGGCGACGCCGGCCTCATCGGGACGGTCACGCTGCTGAGTTCGGCGCTCGGCGGCTGGGCGGCCGGTGTGCTGTCGGATCGCATCGGCCGGGTAAAGACCTTGCAGATCACGATTCTCTGGTTCGCGGTTTTCACGCTGGCTTGCGCGCTGGCGCAGAACTTCTCGCAGTTGCTATGGGCGCGCGGACTGATGGGGCTCGGCTTTGGCGGCGAATGGACGGCGGGCGCGGTGCTGATCGGCGAAGTCATCCGCCCGCGTGACCGTGGCAAAGCGGTGGGCCTCGTACAGGCAGGCTGGGCGATTGGCTGGGGCGTGTCGACGCTGCTGTTCATGGCCGTGTTTTCGTGGGTACCGGCCGATTACGCGTGGCGCGTGCTGTTCGCGATCGGTATTGCGCCGGCGCCATTCGTGATCTGGATTCGCCGCTTCGTTGAAGAGCCGGAGATACATCGGCAGCAGAAAGAAGCGCAAGCCGCGGCACAAACGCGTCCCTCGTTGCTCGACATCTTCCGCCGCGATATCGTCTGGACGACGCTGCGTGCGTCCATTCTCGCGACCGGCGTGCAAGGGGGCTACTACGCGGTGACTACCTGGCTGCCGACGTATCTGAAGACCGAGCGGCATCTGAGCGTGATTGGCACCGGCAGCTATCTGGGCGTGGTGATTGTCGGTTCGTACTGCGGCTATCTGACGGGCGCTTACGTCAGCGACAAGATCGGCCGCAAACGCGCGTTCATCACGTTCGCGCTGGCCTCGTGTGCGATCGCATTGATCTACACGCAACTGCCGCTCGATAACCTCACGATGCTCGTACTCGGTTTCCCGCTTGGCTTCTGCGCGTCCGGCATTTTCTCGGGGATGGGCGCGTTCCTCACCGAACTGTTCCCGACGCGCATTCGAGGCTCCGGCCAAGGCTTCTGCTACAACATCGGGCGGGCGGTCGGCGCGACGTTTCCGTTCCTGATCGGCTACGTCTCGCAGACCATGACACTCGGTCACGCGATCGGCGTTTTCGCCGCCGCGGCCTACGGTATCGTGATCCTCGCCGCGCTGACGTTGCCGGAAACCCGGGGGCGTGAACTCAGCACCTAAGCCGCGCTACAACGCCTGCTCCGGCGCGCGTCCGATCACATGTGAATCGGACGCCGCTGGTGCATCGCCGCGACCGTGCTCGCGGCCTGGCGTCACCACAGCGCCGGTGCCACCTGGACGCCCTACCGATTTTGCATGCCGCTCGATCAGCCGTTGCAGCAGACAGAACGCGCACAGCAACGCGCCGATTACGATGCGGGTCCACCACGAACTGAGCGTGCCGTCGAAGGTAATCAGCGCCTGGATCGTGCCCAGAATGCCGACACCGAACAGCGAGCCGATTACATAGCCGACGCCGCCCGTCAGCAAGGTTCCGCCGATCACCGTCGCCGCGATCGCGTCGAGTTCCATACCCTGCCCTTGCAGGCCATAACCCGATAGCACGTAGAACGTGAATACCGCGCCGCCGAGGGCCGAACAGAAGCCGCTCAGCGCATACACGCCGATCCGCGTGTGCGCGACCGGCAAGCCCATCAACAACGCCGAGCGCGGATTGCCGCCAATCGCATACACGTTGCGGCCAAAACGCGTGAAATGCGCGACATAGATCGCCGCGGCAAGCGTGACGAGGGCGATCAACACATTGGCCGTCACCGAGCCGACGCCGATATTGAGCCGAAACGCGGAAATCTTCTGGAACGTCGGATCATTGATCGTGATCGACTGCGTCGTGATCAGAAAGCACAAGCCACGCGCGAAGAACATGCCGGCCAGCGTGACAATGAACGCCTGCAAGCGGAAAAAGTGAATCAGCGCACCCTGTACCGCGCCGAACAGCGTGCCCATCAGCAACACGATCGGCACGATCAGCCAGACCGGCCAATGCATGTGTTCGGACAGCACCGCTTCGACGATCGTGGTCAGCGCCACCACCGAGCCGACCGACAGATCGATCCCGCCGGACACGATAACAAACGTCATACCGATTGCGACAATCAGCAGGAAGGCGTTGTCGACCAGCAGATCGAGCAGCACTTGCCACGAGAAAAAACCGGTGTACATCACCGAGCCGAAACCGAACAGCGCGCAAAACAACAGGACAGTGACGGCGATCGGTAAGGTGCGCGGATCGACGATATGAGCCCAGGCATCGAGGAGTCGTCTCATCGTGCCACCCCGCGCTGCCTGAAGAGCGACATGGCGAGCGAGCGCGCCGAGGGCGACTGGATCACACTCACCGCCAGCACCACGGCCGCCTTGACGACGAGCGTCGCTTCCGGCGGCACGCCGATCGAATAAGTCGTGTAGGTGAGCGTCTGGATGATCAACGCTCCCAGCACAGTGCCGGCGAGACTGAAGCGGCCGCCGAGCAGCGATGTGCCGCCAAGCGTCACCGCCAGAATCGCATCGAGTTCGAGCAGCAGGCCGGCGTTGTTGCCATCGGCGCTGCGCACGTTCGAGCTGATGAGGATGCCCGCCATCGCGGCGGTCAATCCCGAGAAGCCGTACACCGCGAAGACCAGCGCTTTCGAGCGCAGGCCGACAAGACGCGTCGCCACCGGATTGACGCCGATCGCGCGAATGAAGAGCCCGAGCGCGGTGCCTTCAACGAGCCCCGCGGTGGCCAGCACCGCACCGCTTGCGATCCACACCGAACACGGCACGCCGAGCCAATACCCACCGCCGACGAACAGGTACCCCGGTGCGCCGATCGGAATGATCTGCCCTGCCGTCAGCAATTGCGCAATGCCACGGCCGGCGACCATCAGGATCAAGGTGGCGATGATCGGCTGCATGCCGACGAAAGACACCAGCAATCCGTTCCACATGCCGCTCAACACACCGACGATCAGCGCCGCGACCAGGGCCTGCGCGATCAATCCGGCACTCGGCGCGGCTTGCGTCGCGAGTATCGTGGCCGCTGCGGCGCCGGCGATCGCGACCACCGCGCCAACCGAAATATCAATGCCGCGCGTGGCGATCACGAGCGTCATGCCGGTCGCAACCAGCACCAGCGGCGCAGCGCGATTCAACACGTCAATCGGCGCGCCGAACAGATGGCCGTCGAGCATCCTCAAAGAAAGAAAATTTGGATTCACCAATAGGTTCAAGGCGCACAAAAGCACCAGCGTGACGCACGGCCAGATCAACGGGCGCTCCGCACCATCGCGTACGAACCAGTTCGATAGCTTCATTCGCCGCTCCCCGCGATGAGTCGATAAATGTTGTCTTCGTTCGAAGCCTTGCCCGCCACTTCAGCGATCTTGCGACGGTCGCGCAGCACCGCCACGCGATGGCTCACACGCAGCACCTCGCTGATCTCCGACGAAATGAACAGGATGCTCAGGCCGTTCGCGCACAGCGCCAGCAAGCGGTCCATGATGTCGAACTTGGCGGCGACGTCGATACCGCGGGTGGGCTCGTCGAGAATCAGGAGTTTGGGATTCGTGGCGAGCCAGCGCGCCAGCAGCGCTTTCTGCTGGTTGCCGCCGGAGAGCAGCCCGATCGGCTGTTCGGCGTCCGCTGCCTTGATGCCCAGACGCTCGATCCACATGTCCGCGATTTCTTGCGCGCGATGCCGCTTGATCTTGCGTAACCAGCCGCGCCGCGCCTGCAACGCCAGCAGAATGTTTTCACGGATCGACAATTCGGCGACGATGCCTTCTTTCTTGCGGTCCTCCGCGCAATAGCCGATGCCATGGCGCACCGCGTCCCGGGGCGAACGTAGCCGTACAGGCCGGCCTTCGATCAGGATAGTGCCGCTGTCGGCGCGGTCGGCCCCGAACAACAGCCGGGCGGTCTCCGTGCGGCCCGAACCCAGCAGGCCGGCCAGACCCAGAATCTGGCCCGGCTGCACGTCGAGGTCGATCGGCTGCAGCGTGCCGCGCCTCCCGACGCCGCGCAATTCGGCGAACGGCTGACCTGCGTCCTTGCTCTCTGGCCCTTCATGAACGGCATGGCCGTCATGTGCCGCTTCGCGCAAGCGCGCGCTCATACGCTCATGGCCGACCATCTTCGCGACCAGTTGATCGGCCGGCAAATCCCGCGCGAGATATTCGCCTTCACGCTCGCCGTTGCGCATCACCGTGATGCGATCGGAGATCGCATAGGTTTGCTCGATAAAATGCGTGACAAACAGAATGGCGATTCCAGACTGCTTAAGATGCCGAAGTATTTTGAAAAGCTGCGCGACTTCGCCATCGTCGAGACTGGAGGTCGGCTCGTCGAGGATCAGCACGCGAGCGTCGACTGAGAGTGCTCTCGCGATCGCCACCATCTGCTGCACGGCAATCGGATACGCGTCGAGCGATCGGGTGACGTCGAGCGTCACGTCGAGGCGGGCAAGCGCTGCCTGCGCGCGCCGCTTGATGTCGGGCCAGTCGATCGCGCCAAAACGCTTGGGCTGCCGGCCGGCAAAGATGTTCTCCGCCACCGACAGGTTCGGGCACAGGTTCACTTCCTGATACAGCGTGCGCACGCCGGCCGCTTCCGCCTCCTGCGGCGACGCAAACGCGACGGTCTCGCCGCCGAGTCGGATCGTACCGGCGTCAGGCGCGACTACGCCGGTAAGCACGTTAATCAGGGTGGATTTGCCGGCGCCGTTTTGCCCCATCAGCGTGTGAATCTCGCCGGGGAACAGGCGAAAGTCGACCCGCTGCAGCGCTTTTACGCCCGGGAACGTCTTGCTGACACCAGTAGTGGCCAGAATGGGTTCGAGTGCATTCGAGGCGGCGCCGTCGCGAGCGTCACCTGTGACGGCCTTCATGGCCGGCGGATTGGATTCCGATGCGGGATGCGTCATAGACCTCGCTCGATCGGCGGTGCATTGGTCGGGTGGGCTCAGGCTGGTTCAGTTCGGCGCAACCTGATTCTGCGGAAAAGAGACCGCCCGCTGCCGAAGCAGTCAGGCGGTCAGGCACCACTGGAGAAACCCCTGCGATCTGTCCGTACTTCGTTTGTGTACTTTGCTTGCGTTCTGCGTCTATCGTATGGATGGCTAATCAATTAGCCATCACACTCCGCCTCAGTACTTGCGCGTAGGCAAAGTCTGCGCCGCGACGCTCATCGGGAAGACGGTCTCTTCCGTCAGGATACGCTTGGGCAGCGGCTTGCCGGCCACCACGTCCTTGACCGCCGACATCAATTGCGGCCCGAGCAGCGGACTGCACTCCACGTCGACGTTCATCTTGCCCGCGGCCATCGCCTGGAAGCCGCCCTTGGTCGCATCGAACGAGACAACGGTGATGTCCTTGCCCGGATGCATGCCGGCCTCTTCCATCGCCTGGATGGCACCGAGCGCCATATCGTCGTTATGCGCATAAACTACATTTATTTTATTTCCATAAGTTTTTATAAATGCTTCCATCACCTGCTTGCCACCGGCAAGCGTGAAGTCGCCGCTTTGCGACGCAATGATCTTGAATTTGGGATCGCTCTTGATCACTTCGATCAGGCCGGAATGCCTGTCGTTGGCAGGCGCCGAGCCGACCGTTCCTTGCAGTTCTGCGATGTTGATCGGACCTGGATCACTCTTATAGTGATCGGCCAACCAATGACCGCCGCGCCGACCCTCTTCCATGAAGTCCGAGCCAATCATCGTCACGTACAGCGACGTGTCTTTTACGTCGATATTGCGGTCGGTCAGGATCACCGGAATTTTTGCGGCTTTAGCTTCGCGCAGTACCGGTTCCCAGCCGGATTCGACGACCGGAGAGAATGCGATCACATCGACTTTCTGCGCAATGTAGGAGCGGATCGCCTTGATCTGGTTTTCCTGCTTCTGCTGGGCGTCGGAGAATTTGAGCTTGATCTTCGCATCCGCCGCCGCGGACTTCACCGACTCGGTATTGGCGGTTCGCCAAGCGCTTTCGGCGCCGACCTGTGCGAAGCCGAGGGTGATCTGTTTGTCCTGCGCGTATGCGCCCGGCGCTGTCAGCGCCAGTGCGCCGATGCTCGAGCAAAGCGCGAGCGCGCCCAACGCACGACATGCGGCGCGTCGTGTATTCGCCATGACTGTCTCCTGATCGTTGTTGTGTCGGCGATCCATCGAACCCGCCCGGTGTTTGCGGCCCTCACGGTGCGTGGATCGTGATGTAGCGTAGTGTCTGGGGCGTTAACCGTCCAATCATATGATTCGCGTCGGCGATACCAATTCTGGTATAGCGGGCGGTATCGGCAGTAGCCGTGGACGTGGGCAATGCTGCGGGGTTCGCTCGAGCATCGGCGATGACTGAGCGCGGCGTTGGAGATGCTTTTTATGCGCTTAAGTGCTCGATGTGGCTTCGGACCTGGCAGCGACTGGGTGCCAGGCTTTTGGGTTTCCCGGCTTTCGGACCAGAAAGCGGCGCAGCTAACGGCTAGCCCGCAAGCTAGCGGGTTGCTTCGCGCGGCGTCACCCAGCGAAACGTCAGATTGATCCGCTCTCCGGCCACGCGCGGCTCCTTCGGCACGCGATGCCGCCAGTCGGCCTGCGTGTTGCCCTTCATGACCAGCAAGCTGCCGCCTTTCAACGAAAACGACTGCACGGCGCCTGTCTTGTTGTGCCGCAAGTCGAAAGTGCGCGCGACGCCTAAGCTGATCGACGCAATCACCGGCTGCGCGCCGAGTTCAGGCTCGCGGTCCGCATGCCATCCCATGCTGTCGGTGCCGCTGCGATAGCGGTTGATCAGCACGCTGTTAAAGCGCGCGTGGCAGGCTGCTTCCGCCGCGACCCGCAGTTCGATGACAGTCGGGGTCCACGGTTGCGGCACGTTGCGAATGCCGGAGTAGACGTAGACTGCATCCGGCTCACCCTGCCAGGCGGTCAGCCGCGGCAGCGGCACACGGCCGGCGGGCGTGCCCATCATGTCCTGGCGCCATTCCACTTCGTCAATGAGTTGCGTTAAAGCGTGCGCCGCGACCTCGGGCGCGAGCCACTCGGGATACCAGTCCACGTCGGGGGCTGGAAGGTCATCGAAAAGGTCCGCCATGAAATTGCCTGAATACGATTGCGCGTGCGATCCATGCGCGAATTGGAACCCTGGATATTATGGCGGCAATGACGACAACGCTCACGCCTGTGGCTTGCGCTGTCATCCGGATTTCTCACTCCGCTACTTCAAGGGACTACCACCATGATTCTTTCCGATCAGGCTCTCGATCAGCTCTTTCGCGAAGCGCGCACGCATAACGGCTGGCAGACCAAACCGGTCGACGACGCCGTGCTCAAGCAACTCACCGAGCTCGTACTGCTCGGTCCGACCTCGGCCAATTCGAGCCCCGGCCGCTTCGTCTACGTGAAAACGCCCGAAGGCAAAGAAAAGTTGCGCCCGGCTTTGTCGCCGGCCAATCTCGAGAAGACGATGGCCGCACCGGTCACGGTGATCGTCGGGATGGATATGGCGTTTTACGAGCATCTGCCGAAACTGTTTCCGCATGCCGACGCGCGCAGCTGGTTCGCCGGCAACGACAAAGCGATTGCGGATACGGCCTTTCGCAATTCGACGCTGCAAGGCGGCTATCTGATTCTCGCCGCCCGCGCGCTCGGCCTGGACACGGGTCCAATGTCGGGCTTCGACGCCGCCAAGGTCGACGAGGCCTTCTTCGCCGGCACGACCGTGAGGTCAAACTTCCTGATCAATCTGGGCTACGGCGACCCGTCGAAGCTGTTCCCGCGCAGCCCGCGCTTCTCCTTCGACGAAGCCGCCCAGATTGTCTGACAGCGATTAAGCCGCCGGTGCGTTTATCTGAGGAGCGCCACGTAGAACACCACTGCGCCGATCACTGCGCCGATAAAGCAAAAGCCTTCATCGGCGTCGTCACCACTCGAACGTAGCCACGCGCCGACGACGCCGAATAGTCCTGCGATGCCGAGTGCAACGCATACCATCACCACGTCGAATAACGCGTTTTTGCCCAGTTCGGAGAAGTCGATGTCGCGCACGCCGAAGTACAAGGCGAGCGCCATCAGCGATATGCCCACCAGCGGCAGCATGACGTGGCTGCCCTCTCGTCCGACGTGATGCCCGTGAAGTCCGTGGCGTACGTGATGGCCCGATCCAAGCAGTTTCATGATGCGCCTCCTGCCTCGCCCTCAACCGAGGACAAAACGAACCGCCGCTGGGCCGCGATGGCCCTGAGACGAGCCGGTTCTATTTGAGAATAGTGCACGCGAAACACAATTCAAAGCCCATTTAATTAGAGCATCGCTGCAGTTCAGACGGCCGCATGAGGCAACGAGAATTGCTGCGTTGCGGTATCCGCATGTCGCCTCAAACATGGACGTATTCGGCCCGCCCCGGAAGCAAATCTGGCGCCGTCGGCAAGGGGTTGCACATGTCGGTAGAATGGTCCGGCTCGTCCGCTATTTCATGATTGCGGTTCGCGAGCCGCCGCCGTTGCTCCGCTCGTGCCGGCCCCTTCCCGCCTCTATCCTCTCTATGCGCCGCTCATCGTTTCTTGTTCGCTTCATCCTGATTGGCATCCTGCTGCATATCTACGTCGGTTTTCGTCTGATTCCCGACATGCCGGTCAGCACCACCGGCCGGTGGCTGTGCGCGTTGTGGCTGGTGCTGTCGATCTTTCTGATCCCGCTCGGTATGCTGGCGCGCACCATCAAACAACAGCCGCTTAGCGACCGCCTTGCGTGGGTCGGGCTACTGGCGATGGGCTTCTTCTCGTCGCTACTGGTTCTGACGTTCGCGCGCGACCTGGCGCTCGCCTCGCTGCTTACCGTCGACGCAATCTGGCCGAACACGATAGCAATCGCGCATTGGCGCATAGGCTCCGCGGCCGCGGTACCGCTGCTTGCGCTGCTCTCGACACTCGTCGGCCTGTTCAACGCACGGCGCCGCGCCAAGGTCGTGACGATCGAGGTGCCGATCGACGATTTGCCGCCGGCGCTCGACGGTTTCACGATCGTCCAGATCAGTGACATCCACGTCGGCCCGACCATCAAAGGCCGCTACGTGGATGCGATCGTCGACGCGGTGAATCGTCTGAAGCCGGATCTGATTGCCGTCACCGGCGATGTGGTGGACGGCAGCGTGCCGCAATTGACCAGACACACACAGCCCCTGTCGCGACTCAGTGCGCGTCACGGCGCGTTCCTCGTGACCGGCAATCACGAGTATTACGCCGGCGCGAACGCCTGGATCGACGAATTCCGGCGCCTGGGGTTAAACGTTCTGCTTAACGAGCATGTGATCGTGGAACACGACGGCGCGCGCGCCGTGATTGCCGGGGTGACTGATTACTCAGCGGGCCATCATGATCCGTTGCATCGCAGCGACCCGGTTGCGGCCCTCGCAGGCGCGCCTGGCGACGTGCTGATCAAAGTACTGCTGGCACACCAGCCACGCTCTGCCGAAGCAGCCGCAGCAGCAGGTTTCACATTGCAGCTATCCGGCCACACACACGGCGGTCAGTTCTTCCCGTGGAATTTCTTTGTGCGTTTGCAGCAGCCGTTCACGGCTGGTCTCGCAAGGCTCAACGGCCTGTGGGTCTACACGAGTCGCGGCACCGGCTATTGGGGACCGCCAAAGCGTCTGGGCGCTCCCTCGGAGATCACGCGATTGCGCCTCGTGCCCGGTGAGCCCGACTAAGGCACGCGGCTGGAATGCCGGATAGCACCGCGTCGAAGCGATACTGGATTGCACGGCAAAAAAGAAGCGCAGATGTCCGCAAAGAACATCCGCGCTTTGGCGCTGACGCGCCACTTCAGCCGATTTGTGTTACTGAGCAGGCGCGACGGCCACGGTGACCTGTGGTGCGTACGCCACCGACACTTGCATGCCCGGCGTCACGCCGACGACCTTTGCCGGCTCGCGGCCCTGGATATGAAACACCGCCCCATTCGGGCCCTTCAGGGCCATGATGCCGGAGGCATGATCGATCGCCTGAACTTCGGCAGTCACGTTCTGTACCGTGTTCTGCTGTACCGGCTGAACAGCCGCGCCGTGGCCGTCGGCACCACGCGTTACACTGACCATGGCGTTGCGCATCATCCGGATATGGACCTTGCCACCCTGCTTGATCTGCGCCAGGTTGCTCGTATCGGTGATGTTGAAGGAAGCTTCGCCGCCCTGTGCGTCGAGCACGGTCACGGAATGTTTTGCCTGGTCGACCGACTTCACGACTCCATCCGCCTGCAGCGTGCTGCTGCCCTCAAACGGCGCGGGCAAACCAGCAGCGAACGACACGAGCGGAGCCGCAGCAATCAATGCACCGGCAATGACGCCAAGAGCTTTTTCTTTCACACATTCCTCAATTGGGGTGAGCAGCGGAAAAGAGACGACATGGTGCGGATTGGATGCGCAAGGTACGGCGCAAGGACAACCGAAAAATTTCTGGGCGAAACTATGGGAAATGAAACGTGGGTTGAGCACCAGAACCGCACCACGTGTTTCGAAGTGTGCGAACAGTGTGTTTTCCGGGATGGACCTCGTCAATATTCGGAGTCCGTATTTATGCGAGGAAAATTCCGATCTCACCGCGGATAATTCAGCAAGCGACCCGCAACGCATTCCGCCACCCTGCCCCATTCCGGCTTGACTTAACTTTGCAGAGCTGCTTAAAATTCGCCCAGTTCATTTAACCGGAATCACGATCTTGGACAGTAGCAGTAGTACTAGTCGAGCTTCGATTCGCCCGATCGCCTGATCGGCAAGATTTCCGCGTCAGCCTTTGTCTGTCGCCGTCTTGCCTTCGGGCCCGACGGTGCACGTCGCTTTTACCCTCTTGCTGCAAGTGAAGCGCCGCATGGCCCGGCCGCCTTGCGCACGCTCCATGACTTTTGCGGCGCGAGCCCCGGCTCGCATGCCTTGTCACGCCTGATCGCATTCGCGTTCCACCTGCGGATACGTGATGCTGTCACGCGTAGGGTTCACACTGTGCAAAGACACGCCTCAACCTTTCTTACCGATGACAATTGAATTCGTCTTGCGGCTCTTTGCCGCCTTCAGCTGCGGGGTCGCGATCGGCCTCGAACGGCAGATGCGCCAGCGCAACGCCGGCCTGCGCACCATCACGCTGGTTGCCAGCGGCGCGTGCCTGTTCGTCACGCTCGGCGTGCTGACCGGCAACGGCACCGCCGGTATCACCCAGATTGCCGCGTATGTCGTCTCCGGCGTCGGCTTTCTCGGCGGCGGCGTGATCATGCGCGACAAGGGCTCCATTCAGGGGATCAACACCGCCGCGACCTTGTGGTGCTCGGCGGCGGTCGGCGTATTGTGCGGTGCGGGGCACTACGGCCCGGCCCTCGCCGGCACAGCGGTCGTATTGCTGACCAATACGGTGCTGCGTGAAGTAAGCCGTGCCATCAACGCGGCGCCCGTTTCGGACGCCGACCTCGTGCGCGAGTATGTGCTGACGATTGTTTGCCGGGAGGCCGATGAAATTCACATTCGCACCGCGGTATCCAACTCAATGTATTCGACACCGCTGTCGTTCCAGAGCCTGACGAGCGAAGACGTCGAAGACGATACGGGACGCATTCGCGTTACGGCGACATTGAAGCTGCATCCGAAAGACCAGCCGAAGCTCGAACAGATGGCGAGCCGCATCAGCATGGAAAAGAGCGTATCGAGCGTCAGCTGGACGGCCAAAGATGCGGAGCCGACGCCGGAGTAAGCAACCTTGCGTAAGCTCCCCATATTCGTTCGCATCGTCTACACTTAGCTTGCAATAGATTCAGACAATGTTAATTCCGCGTCCTGAATATGGACTGTCCCATAACCTTCGACTAAGCTCTGTCACCGTGAATTTTTCACACTCAACCATGGAGTCTCGATTATGGAACACGGCATCATTGCATGGCTCATCATTGGCGCGATCGCCGGCTGGCTGGCTGGCGTGCTCGTCAAGGGCGGCGGCTTCGGCCTGATCGTCGACATCATCGTCGGGATTGTCGGCGCATTCATCGGCGGCTGGCTTGCCGGTGTGCTGCACATTTCGCTCGGCGGCGGCTGGATTGGTTCGATCATTACCGCTGTGATCGGCGCCGTTATTCTGCTGTTTCTTATCCGGCTTGTCCGGCGCGGCACCTGAGCGTAGCACCTGATGTCTTACGGCGTCGGGGGCGAATGCCAGCTGACGCCGGTTTTACCTAATGTTTAGAGATGCGCCTCTACTGCCGGCAACATCGAGCCGGTATCACGCAGTCGCGTATGCCAGGTGAAAGCCTGGTCCAACCGATGCGGCGTTTGCCCACCCCATTGCAAGGCATCCCGATAGTAGTCGCGAAGCAGATAGCGATAGAGCGGATGCGCGCAGTTTTCGATGATCAGCGTAGCGCGCTCCCGCGGCGCCAATCCGCGCAGATCGGCCAGACCCTGCTCCGTCACAACCACGTCCACATCGTGCTCGTTGTGATCGCAGTGCGGCACCATCGGCACGACACTCGAAATGCGGCCACCCTTCGCCATCGACTTCGTCGCAAAGATCGCGCATGACGCATTGCGCGCGAAATCGCCCGAGCCGCCAATGCCGTTCATCATGTGCGTGCCGCCGACGTGCGTGGAATTCACATTGCCGTATATGTCGAACTCCAATGCGGTATTCAACGCGATCAGACCGAGCCGGCGAATCACTTCAGGATGGTTGCTGACTTCCTGCGGACGCAACACCAGGCGATCGCGATAGCGCTCGAGTTCGCCGAACACCTGTGCCTGACGCGCTGCCGACAACGTGATCGACGCCCCCGAGGCGAACGTCACCTTACCGGCGTCCATCAGATCGAAGGTCGAATCCTGCAGTACTTCTGAGTAAATTTCGAAAGCGCCGAAAGGTGAATCGACAAAGCCAGCCAGCACAGCATTGGCAATCGTGCCGATGCCCGCCTGCAACGGCGGCAATTGAGGGGGCATGCGTCCACACGACACTTCGTGCTGGAAAAACTCAATCAGATGGCGTGCAATCAGCTCGGTTTCCGCATCCGCGGACAGCACTGTGGACGGGCTGTCCGCCTTGTCGGTGATCACGATCGCCGCGATTTTTTCAGGCGGAATTTCGATGGCATGCGTTCCGATGCGGTCTTGCGGACGCACGATCGGCAGCGGTTCGCGATTCGGCCTGCGGCCCGGAATCCAGATGTCGTGTAGTCCCTCGAGTGCGAGCGACTGGGCAAGATTGATTTCGACGATAACCTTGTCGGCGAGGATCGCGAAGCTGGCCGAGTTGCCGACCGAAGTAGTCGGCACAATACCACCGGTTTCGGTGATCGCGGTGGCTTCGATAATCGCGATGTCGAGTTTGCCAAGCTGATTTGCGCGCAGCATCTCGACAGTTTCAGACAGATGCTGATCGACGAACATGACTTCGCCGCGGTTGATCGCATCGCGCAGGGTCTTGTCGACCTGAAACGGCAAGCGGCGCGCCAACACATGCGCCTCGGTGAGCATGCGATCCACGTCATGACCGAGCGATGCGCCGGTCATCAATGTAATTTGTAGCGGCTTGCCTTCCTGACGGACCCGCTCGGCGAGTGCAACCGGGACAGCCTTGGCGTCGCCCGCGCGCGTAAAGCCGCTGGCGCCGACGCGCATGCCGTCCTGAATCAGAAGCGCCGCCTCGGCGGCTGAGGTGACTTTTCCGCGCAACGCGGAGCAACGAATCCGGTTCTGGTACATGAAATTGAGTCTCTCCATATTCACCCGTCCAGTCTACCGGTGCGCACGTCTGCGGTGTGCTTCGCTCAGTAGCCAGTTTGTCGCACCAGCCGCGGCATCTCGATGGGACGACGTCGCGGCCAGGCGTTTCGTCGCGTGCAACATTCCCGCGACAGGTCTTGCGGGTACTGCTGGTGTTGCGCGTGGCGCTGCTTAGCTGCCGAAGAAGATATTGCAGAAACTCACAGGCCCCACGCACTCTTCAGCTTTGGCCTTCGGTACCGCGACACGGCGTTGCTCAGCGACGCTGTTCGAGCGCGGTGCATTCGCCTGTGCGACCTGTTGTTCCGGGGCGGCAGGCGCCGTCTGTGCATGAGCGGCAGCAGCGGACAAAGTGCAGGCTATCAGGGCAATCTTCAACACATTCATTTCGTTCTCCAGTTCTTACGATTCCGTCCCGCAGGAAGTCCCTTTTGGGGACTGCGCGGCGGTGAAGAAACTATATGACCACCACCTACGCAGATAAACGGGGCTGGACAGAAGGGACCTTTCCATCTGGCAGAAGGATCGGGGCGCACGCCCGATCCGACGCACGTGTCAACGCGTATGGAAAGGCGCGTCTTTATCGAGCAACGCCGTGCGGATGAAATGCAGGCAACTCAGGATGCGTTGCAGGTCGTGTCGCTGGTCCCGGTCGGCATGGACGGTTTCCAGCAGGTCCTGCGCGATCCACGTGGCCGAGCGCACCGATACGAGCGCGCGCTCGAGAGCATGCGCGTCCGGTCGCGCAAAGAGCCGCGCGAGGTCGTCGCAAGTCCGCTTGAGGCCGTTGCTCCAGTGCGGATGAAGGGCTTGCGCGTAGCTCGCACGCGCTGCTTCGTTGCGCAGATCGATCACGGCGTGTCCTACTTCGAGGGTGACTAGCATCCAGCGCAACGCATCACGGCGGCGTCGGGAGCGCCGCGTCAGCAGCATGCGCAACTGCGAGGCCAGATCGTGTGTGCTCGACTGAAAGCGTTGATTGAGTCCGGGCAGTTCGTCCTTGCACGCAGACACGACTTGCGCGCGCAAATCACCCTTGATTCTCTCGGTAAGCCACGGCATATCCGCGGGGAACACCACCGAGAAAACGATCGCTGCAAGCAATAGCGACGCCGTGATCGCGATACCGTTGTTGATCAGCAGATCGGGCGCATACGTGACGACGTTGTCCGGCCCGGCGAGCAGGCAGAAGAATACGGAAAAGCCGATGCCATACCCTGCCGAGAGCTTGCGCGATGCGATGAAGGCGCCGAGTGCGAGCACCGGGGCGAGCATTGCGCAAAGCAGCGGAAAGCCGTCGATGTTCGGATATACGTAGCACGTAAAAAGGTAGCCGGTCATGGTCGCCAGCACCGCACCGGCCGCCATCTGCACGGCCATTTTCGATGCGTTCGACGCGGTCGACGTCAGCGCACAAACCAGCGCCGCGCCAATCACTGCGAGACCACCACTCGGCCAGTCGGTGGCGATCCAGAACCAGCCGGCGATCGCCATTACCGCTGCCGACCTGGCAAAGGTAAACGCGACCACGAAGCCGTTCGTCTTGCTCACGTAGCGGCCGACGGTGCGCTGCGCTGCACCCGGTTTGCGCCGCGCCAAAGAAGCGTAGGTCTCGGAGTAGCGGATCCATTCGTCGACAAATCGATATAGTAGTTCCGCGGCGGTATCGAAGTCCGCTAGCGATTCAGCGGGCGCGGCTTCCAGCGGCCGTCTCGTTTCGCGCACGCGCCTTGGCAAGCTCGCCTGAAAGATCCGCAAACCGGTGGCTACTTGCGCTGCATCGGCATCTGCAGGCCCGGTGGATTCCAACAGTGCCGATAGCTCGCTGAAGTACGGCGTGATGGCGTCGACCCTCCAGCTTGGGCCGCTTGCGCGTAGACGTTTGAGCAACTGATGCAGCGCGTGCAGCCGCGCGCATGCGTCCATAAACTCGCCGTTCAGACGGCCGAGATGCTGGCTGCGTGAACGCATGGCCGGATCTTCGAAGGCGGCAAATGTTCGGGTCGCTTCAAAGCCAACGATCTCGTCGACGAGGTCCGCAAAGCGCCGTTCAAATTGGCCACGGTCGATTCCACGACCCAACACGTCGGCAGCGAACGCAGTAAAATTTGTATATCGAAGATGAAGTGCGCGCCGCAGCGCAAGGCTGGAACGCTGCGGCACGATCAACGCGCTTACCGCGCTCGAACACGCGATGCCGACCGCCACCTCCGCTGCGCGCGTGAGCGCCGCCAGAAACAGATCGTGAGGCGCCGTGACAGTCGGGATGCCAATCAGCGCGGCGGTATAGCCGGCCAGCACAAAGCCGTACCATCTGAAATGCCGATACCGGACCGCTGCCGCGATACAGCTGCTTACCCAACCGATCATGCCGAGCATGTACAACTCGGGCTGCTGGACGAACAGCGCGCCGAGCACCAGAGCAGCGACCGTCCCCACCGCGGTGCCGAGAATCCGGTAGAAACTCTTGGCGAGCACCATGCCGCTGAACGGCTGCATCAGCACGAACACCGTGGTCATTGCGATTCGTGGCTGCTGAAGATCCAGCAACATTGCAATGCCCAGCGCCAGCAAACCCGCAGTGACCGTTTTCAGCAGATGCAGCCAGATCAGACCGTCGCTGTTCGCCCAGTCGCGAACGGCCGGGATGAGCGCCGGCAACATGACGCGCCACTGCCGGCGAAAATCCGCCGTGGGCTTGATCGCATGTTGGCGTCTCATCATCAGAAAGCAACGCGTCCCGGTTTGTCGCTAGAAGTAGCCCCAGTGAACGCTGCGCACACCAGCAGGCAAGGCGCCGATTGTAAAAGCATGCGCTGCGCGTATTAATAGGTCGGACGCGGAACGTCCCTTCCAGAATGAACAACAATGGACATACGGGACAGGCGGACAATACGGCTTCTGCCGTGAAATAGAAGGATCGATGGATACGCTACAAAATATGCGAGTGTTCGTGCGCGTGGTTGAAGCCGGTAGTTTTACCGCCGCCGCGCAGTCGCTCAATTCGACGACTGGCGCGATGTCGCGCGCGGTTTCTGAACTCGAGGCTCATTTGCGTACGCGCTTGCTGAACCGGTCGACGCGGCGGCTCGCGCTCACCACAGCGGGCGAGCGTTATCTGAAACGCTCTCAGCAGATCCTTGCAGATGTGGACACAGCGGAAGAAGAAGCAAGCTGCGCCCACGAACGCCCTGCCGGTGCTTTGCGGATGCACAGCTTTGCCAGTATCGGCCAGCATTACGTGCTGCCGGCCATCTCCCGGTATCGCGCGCTTTATCCCGAAGTGACCGTCGAGTTGACGTTGTCGCAGCGCATGCCCGACCTGTTCGAAGGCAGCGCCGACGTCGCTGTTATCGGTGCCTCGACTCTGCCGAATTCCGACCTCGTTTCGCTGCCGCTTGGCACAACGTTCAGCATCTTGTGCGCATCCCCTGCTTACGTGCGCGCTCATGGCGCGCCGCAACAGCCCAGCGACCTGGCACATCACGAGTGTCTGATCTTGCACACGCCAGCATTTCCGGCCTACGAATGGGTGCTCGACGGCCCCAATGGCAGCGAGACGATGGAAGTGAACGGACCCGTGCAAGTGAATATTGCGGAATCGCTGATCGTCGCGATTCGCGAGGGAATGGGCATTGGTATGGTGCCGCTCTATGCGGCGATTGCCGGGCTGCGTGATGGGACGTTGGTCCGCGTGCTGCCTGAATATACGCTGCAGAAGATGAATGTGTACGCGCTGTATCCGTCACGCAAGTTCGTCGATGCGAAGACGCGGACGTGGGTTGAGTTCTTACGCACGCATCTGCCGAAGGTGATTGCACGCGACGAGGCGTTACTTGCGGAAGTTGGCCAGATGCATGCAGCCGATGACGCGGCGCCTGTTCGCGCGGCCAGTATTGGAGATGGTGACGTCGGCGCGCACTGACGCAGTGTTTTAGCTGACGAGCTGGCCGCGCCTGTGGAAGGTAGCAACGTAGGTAACGAAGTGGCGGACCACTTGTGACGGTATCTATGGCCTGCCAGATAGCGGCAGTGTTTTCGTGACGCGCCTCTCGGAATGGAGGTGCGCTATCCCGCGGGTTGGGAACGCGAGTTAAGAGTCCGCGCGTGTGCTCGCTACGACGCGAGAGTCTTGGCGCTGAATTCAGGGCCGTAAACGCAGAAACCCCACCTTTTCGGGGTGGGGTTTCTGGTCTTGCTGGGGAGCCTGACGATTACCTACTTTCACACGGGAATCCGCACTATCATCGGCGTGGAGTCGTT